>CAYYAA010000027.1:0-22715 GCA_964469875.1 uncultured Bacteroides sp. | reverse complement strand
AAGGAGCCATCGGGATGAGGTTGCTCTTGTCTGTGGTTTCATATTGAGCGATGTAGGCACGTGCAGTGTTGAGATCTTGGTCAATAAGAGCGTAAGTCTCAGCGATAGTGCTACGGCCGGGATAAGAGCCACGATCGGCAGTAGGATTGTAGGTTGTTACCAAAGGAATACCTAAAGCCGGGGTATTAGCGTTTGCAGAGGTATAAGCGGGAGAGAAGAACTCCAACATCTTATAGTAGTTGAAGGCACGCGCCATGTGGGCTTCACCTACGTAACGGCGAATAGAGAGTTTTTCGCTGTCAGAGAAGTTATCGCTTTCCATGAGAACTTCAGCTTTCTCAAGGAAGTAGTTAATATTCGCGATACGAGAATAATAACCAGCCCAGATGCTTTCGATATCGTCATTGCTTGAGACGATGTTGCCGCTGAAGATATCGCCCTCGCGGTTGCCATATAGAGCGGCAATCGCTTGGAAGTTATCCATTTGGATTTCGGGATAAGCAACACTTGCGCCTAAACAAAGTGAACGGATAGTTGTGTAGATACCATTACGAAAGCGAGAGCAGTCATTAACAGTCTCGATAGCCGTAGAGTCATCAAGCGAGCCGACAGGAGCCTTGTCCATATCGCAAGATGACAGCATGGTGGCTGCTAATGCTATGAATAAATATCCTTTTTTCATAATTGATTTCTTGTTTAACTTAAATAAATGATTAGAAAGTTACTTCAACACCTACTTCGTATTGACGAGTGTTAGGATAGTAGAATGCTGCTACGTTGATATCAGGTTCGGGGTCATAACCGGTGTAATCAGTGAATGTTAAGAGGTTACGGCCTGTAACGTGGAAGTTAACGGCATCAAGTCTTGCCTTCTTGAGGATAGACTTCGGAAGAGCGTATTGAAGAGTTACATTTTTCAAACGGAGGAATGAAGCATCTTCAACCAAGTGAGAGTCGAATTCAATAGAGTTGCCAACACCGGGGATGTCAGTAACTTGACCGGGAGTTGTCCAAACATTCAACATAGAAGTCATCTGGTTGTAAGTGGTACCAAAGGTGTTGTTTTCGAGGAAGTAGCGGTCGTTGTTTATCATATACTTCTTGGCAGCCCAAGCGAAGTCTACTTTCAACGCGAGACCTTTCCAGCTTAAGTCAGTACCAAAACCACCGGTCCAAGGAGCGTAGCGAGATTTGCCGATGAGGACAGCGTCACGTTCTTGGTTGTATTCCTTAGTGATGTTACCGTCTTTGTCATACCATTGGGGTTTACCGTCACGGGGGTCAACACCTGCATAGCGAACTTGATAGAACTCACCTGCGTCGTGGCCAACCTTGTATTGGAGACCGGCGGCAGCAAGGGTGTAAGTATCGTTACCATCGAAGAGCTCGGTGATACGGTTTCTGTTGTAGTTGAAGTTAACGCGAAGACCCCAGTACCAATCTTTAGTCTTAACAACATCGCCGTTAAGTTGAACATCAATACCGGTGTTCTTCATAGAACCGATGTTACCTGAACCTGAATCGAAACCTGTAGTGTAGCTATAGGGGATATCGAGGAGCATATCGCAAGTCTTCTTGTTATAGAAGTCGATGTCAGCAGAAAGGTGGTCAAATACACCGATGTTCACACCGAGGTCAAATGATTTAACGGTTTCCCAAGTCAAGTCGTAGTTAGATGCTTGAGAGATGCCGATACCTGTACCACCGTTGTAGGGGTTAGAGTAAGAACCTACGAGACCGAAGTAAGCGTAGTTGCCAACGCTGGTGTTACCGGTAGTACCGTAGCTAACGCGAACACGGAGGTCATCAAGCCACTTGTAGTCTTGGAGGAATGATTCGCTCTTAGCGTTCCACATCAAACCGACAGAGTAGAAGTTACCCCAACGGTGCTTGGGAGCGAACAATGAGCTACCATCACGACGATAAGTAAGGTCTAAGTAGTAGCGCTCGTTGTAGTTGTAAGAACCGGTGAAGAAGAAAGAGTTGAACACCTCTTCAGCGGTAGATTCAGAGAGCTCAGAGATTTCAACCTTACTACCTTGAGTAAGGAGCATTTGACGTACATCGGTATGACCTGATGAGTATACGCCGAAGCCGTTGCTCTTAGAGATGATAGATTCTTGACCAATCAAAGCTGATACGTTGTGAGTGTTGTTGATGTTGAACTTGTATTCAGCAGTGTTTGTGTAGGTGAAAGAATAGTAGCGAGAGAATGTTTGTTGGTTGTAACCTTCGATGATACCGTCAGCGTTAGCTGAGCTCGCGTTGGGAGAAGTACCCCAAGGAGTTACGATCGGAGATTTCGGGAAACCGAGGTTCTTAACGCGGCTGTCATAAGCGTCAACAGCTTGTTGAGCTTTGATGGTCAAGCCCTTAATCGGGTTGATTTGCTCATAGAGGTTAGCGTTGATAGTCAAACGGCTACGTTTAACACTACGATTGTTGATAAAGTATGTAGGAACATAGAGACCTGAGTAACGGAGATAAGAGGCTTTTTCGCCGTAAACCAAATTACCGTTATCGTCAAGAGTCAAACCATTTTTATCGTGGATATAATAAGGAGAATCGTAAGGCAAAGCCAAGCGAGCAGCCACCATTGGGTTAGTGGAGTAAGGACTCTCACCTGAGTAGCTGCCGTTAGATTCGTTGTTAGTTTCATAATCAGTGTAACCGAGGTTGGTTTGCAAACCTATACGCAACCAATCTTTAACTTTAGAAGTGATGTTCGCACGGATAGTCTCACGACGCATACCTGATTGTGCGATGATACCTTCTTGTTTCATGTGGTTAACAGAGATATAGTATGAGTTAGCCTCGCTACCGCCTTGGATGGCACCTTCGAGAGAGTAAGTAGGAGCGCTGCCGTCGAAGATTTCGTCACGCCAGTTAGTGTTAACGCCGTAGTCGTTAACAAGGCTCTTAATCTCGTCAGAAACAGAAGCGCCGATAAGGTCGCGATATTTGATGTATTGTTCAGCGTTCATCATATCAGCACCGTCAGAGGTCATTTGAGACCAACCGTAGTTAGCGCGGATAGTGATTTTAGCATCTTGACCGAACTTACCTTTCTTAGAAGTAATCACGATAACGCCGTTAGCAGCACGAGAACCGTAGATAGCAACAGAAGCGGCATCCTTGAGGACTGTAACGCTCTCAATATCACCGGGGTTCAAAGTTGTAAATACAGTTTCTGTGATAGGCGCACCATCAAGAATGAACAACGGAGTGTTGCCAGAGTTAATAGAGTTGACACCACGGATACGGATGTTAGTGTTTGTCGAAGAAGGGTCACCAGATGATGACATGATAGACAAACCTGCAACTTGACCTTGGAGAGCGTCAACGAATGTAGTTGTAGGAACATTCTCAAATTGAGCTTCGTTAACGACAGCAACAGAACCGACAACAGAGCCGAGTTTCTTAGCAGAACCGTAACCGGTAACGACCAAGTCGTTAAGCACCTCACTTGAGGGCTCTAATGCTACGAAAACGTGGTCTGAAACCGCCACTGTTTTAGTCTTCATACCGATGTAAGAAACAGTAATTTCCTTAACACCGGGGGCAACGCGAAGTGTAAACTTACCGTCGAAATCGGTAACTACACCGCTGCTACTGCCAACAGGAACCACTGATGCACCAATCACCGGCTCATCTGTGGTTGCATCTACTACGACACCTGTCACCGAGCGAGTCTGTGCTGAAGCACCGAGAACGATGGCAAAAACTGTCATAAGTAAAAGAAACAGCTTTTTCATACTTTGAAAAAATTAGACATAAATTATTAATAAAAACTTTAATTTCTCGTTTAAAATGCTCTGTTCATAAATGCACAGTACGCATTTAGTTTGCAAAGATACATAAATTTGCTCAATCGTAAACAAATGAAAGCAAAAAATGGACGATTTTAACACTTTGACATTGTGACAAGGCTAAAAATTCGCGTTCTTTTGTATGTTTGTGACGTAACAAAGTTTATAGTTTAAAGTTTTTCAGCTCGATTTGGTTTCAAATTGAAAGTTAGAATAAATCATAAAATGTATGTTGTTTCTGAGAGGGTTTTCTGACTTTTTGATTTTTTCTGCTTGATTTTTGATTTTTACAAATGTTAAAGTCGAGGCATTTCTGGCATATTGCTATTTCGTAACAATTTCGCAACTAAATAAGGCGTGAAAAGCTGGCTAATCCGGACACATTATTATATACGGAGAATTAGGACGAAGGGGCGAGTTAGAATTTTTCGGTCAAAAAGGCAGTTTTCACGACAAATTCTCGGTTTTTGACTGATTTAACATTACACATATCAATTTTTTTGTGCAAAAATTTGTCATTTTTATAATATAACCTTACATTTGCGTTTCCAAACGAAAACTACACACTGCGATGAAATACGACTTACGTAGTACAACAGCAATGGCCGGCCGCCGAATGGCGGGAGCGCGTGCGTTATGGCGCGCCAACGGCATGCAGGATGACCAATTTGGCAAACCTGTAATAGCAATAGTCAACTCATTCACTCAGTTCGTGCCGGGACATACCCATCTGCACGAAATCGGGCAAGAGGTCAAGGCTGAGATAGAGCGTCTCGGCTGCTTTGCCGCCGAGTTTAACACCATAGCCATAGATGATGGCATCGCCATGGGACACTCAGGTATGCTCTACTCCCTACCCTCACGAGACTTGATAGCTGACTCTGTTGAATATATGGTGAATGCACACTGCGCCGACGCTATGGTGTGCATCTCAAACTGTGATAAAGTGACGCCGGGCATGCTTATGGCAGCCATGCGTCTTAATATACCGGCAATCTTCGTGTCAGGAGGCCCGATGGAAGCCGGCAAGGTTGACGACCGCGCCGTTGACCTTATTGACATCATGATTGAGTCTGCCGACACCACGGTTGACGACAAGACAGTGGACAAGCTCGAACATCTCGGCTGCCCGACTTGCGGCTCTTGCTCAGGTATGTTCACCGCCAACTCGATGAACTCGCTGACCGAGGCTCTCGGTCTGTCTCTGCCGGGCAACGGCACTATCGTGGCAACACACACCAACCGTCGCGAGCTGTTCAAGGCTGCGGCTCGTCAGATTGTCAATAATGCTTACGCATATTATCGCGATGGCGATACAAGCGTACTGCCGCGTTCAATCGCGACACGTCAGGCTATGCTTAACGCCATGACCATGGATATAGCGATGGGCGGCTCGACAAACACAGTGCTTCACTTGCTCGCTGTGGCAAATGAGGCAAAAGCGGACTTCACCGTTGACGACATCGACAAGTTGTCACTGAAGACTCCCGTGCTCTGTAAGGTTGCGCCGAACTCACATTATCATATAGAAGATGTTAACCGCGCCGGCGGCATCTTGGCGATACTCAAACAGCTCGCCGATGCCGGATTGGTTGACACATCTGTCAAACGTGTTGACGGCTTGACCTTAGCTGAAGCTATCAAGAAAGCCGAGACACAAGATGAGCTTTGGCGCAGCGCTCCCGGCGGCGTCCGCACCGTCAAGTTGGGCAGTCAGAGCAGCACCTACAAAGAGCTCGACCATGACCGCGAGAACGGCTGCATCCGTGACATTAAACACGCCTACACTACCGACGGCGGCTTGGCTGTACTTCATGGCAATATCGCCAAGAACGGTTGCGTTGTTAAGACAGCAGGCGTTGACAGCTCAATCTGGAAGTTCAGCGGTCCCGCTCGCGTGTTCACATCACAAGAAGCGACAGTTGATGCCATTCTTGGCAACAAGATAAACAAGGGCGATGTATTGGTCATCACCTACGAAGGGCCTAAAGGCGGTCCGGGTATGCAAGAGATGCTCTACCCGACTTCATATCTGAAAGCACGTCACCTCGGTCGCGATTGCGCCTTGATTACAGACGGTCGCTTCTCAGGTGGCACATCAGGTCTGTCAATCGGTCATATTTCACCCGAAGCGGCAGCCGGCGGCGAGATTGCTTTGATTGAAGAAGGTGACATCATTGACATCGACATTCCGGCACGCACACTCAACGTTAGACTGAGCGATGAGCAGCTTGCAGAACGTCGTCGTCGCCAAGAGGCACGTGGCAAAGAAGCATACACTCCGGCAGGACGTGATCGCCACGTTTCACGCGCACTCCGCGCTTACGCCGCATCCGTGACATCTGCCGACAAGGGCGGTGTTCGTTCCGACGAAGTTTAGACTAATCAGTAAAAAGGAAATACTATACGTCAATAACCAATATAAAGATATGACAGAAAAAACCGAAACCGTTATCGGAGCCGAGGCGTTAATCCGTTCAATCATAGCAGAGGGAACGGATACCGTGTTCGGCTACCCCGGAGGTGCGATTCTGCCTGTCTACGACCGTTTGTACGACTATCAGGACCAATTGCGACACATCCTCGTCCGCCACGAGCAGGGCGCGGTGCACGCCGCACAAGGATATGCCCGAATAACCGGTCGCACAGGTGTCGTCATCGTAACTTCAGGACCGGGCGCAGGCAATGTCGTCACAGGCTTGTGCGATGCCATGGTTGACTCGACACCGTTGGTTGTCATCACAGGTCAAGTAGGCTCGCAATACCTCGGAAGCGATGCTTTCCAAGAGACGGATGTCGTTGCGATGACACAGCCCATAACCAAGTGGTCAATACAAGTGCGCAGAGCCGAAGATGTTCCGGCTGCCGTGGCACGTGCTTTTTACATTGCATCATCAGGTCGTCCCGGCCCGGTGCTGCTTGACATAGCCAAAGATGCACAAATTGACCCTATCGTTTGGAAGCCTTACGAAAAGCTATCATATATCCGCAGCTACGACCCCACCCCGGCAGTTAACCTCGGTTTGCTCGCAGATGCCGCAAAGTTGATTAACGCTGCAAAGCGTCCTATGATACTCGCCGGACAAGGTGTGATTATCTCCGGCGCAGAGGAGCAGTTGGTCAAACTTGCCGAGAAAGCAGACATTCCCGTTGGTGCAACACTGCTCGGTCTGTCGGCGATGCCTTCAGACCACCGTCTGTTCAAAGGGATGTTGGGTATGCACGGCAAAATAGGCACTAACGTTGCCACCAATCGCGCCGATGTTATTTTGGCGATTGGTATGCGTTTTGATGACCGCGTGACAGGTGTAACTTCGGAATATGCGCCAAAAGCGTCTATCATCCACGTTGACATTGATGCGTCAGAGTTCGACAAGACGATACCATCTACCATTGCCGTTCACGGTGATGCCCGCGAGGTTCTCGAAGACTTGTTGCCGCTTATCAACGAAGCAAAGCACTCAGAGTGGCTGACGCTGTTTGACAAATGCGACGCTGCCGAGGCTGAACACGTGATGCAACGTGAGCTACATCCGACAAGCGCAAAAATGACAATGGGCGAAGTGGTCACAGCTATCAGCGAGGCCGCCGGTGAAGACTCTGTTGCTGTCACCGATGTCGGTCAAAATCAAATGATGACCGCACGCTACTTTAAATATCACAAGACACGCAGCTT
This sequence comes from uncultured Bacteroides sp., assembly GCA_964469875.1. Lineage (GTDB taxonomy): Bacteria > Bacteroidota > Bacteroidia > Bacteroidales > Muribaculaceae > CAG-873. The sequence goes on along the minus strand of CAYYAA010000027.1, from coordinate 15,230 downwards.
GATTACGTCAGGAGGTTTGGGAACAATGGGCTTTGGACTGCCGGCATCTATTGGTGCAAAGATAGCACGTCCCGACCGCACAATCTGCTACTTCGGCGGTGACGGCGGCTTTCAAATGACAATCCAAGAGCTTGGCACAATAATGGAATACAATGTTGGCGTTAAGCTCGTAGTGCTCAACAATAACTTCTTGGGCAATGTTCGCCAGTGGCAACAGCTCTTTTTCAAGCAGCGTTTCTCACAAACTCCGATGTTGAATCCCGACTTCGTGAGCATTTGTGCCGCCTATGGCATCAGTGCCGAGAACGTGGAGACACGCGAGCAACTTCCGGCAGCCATTGAGCGAATGTTCGCCGATGATCGTCCTTACCTGCTCAACGTCAACATAGACGAGACAGATATGGTCTTCCCGATGACACCCGTCGGCAAGCCTGTCGATTATATAATGCTCACACCTGATACAACTTATCAACCCGATTAAATTTCAGATACGAATATGACACATCCTGAAAGACAACTCTTTACAGTCGCAATTTACTCGGAAAACTGCGTGGGCATCATTAATCAAGTATCGGCAATCTTTACACGCCGCTGTCTTAATATCGAGGAGATGACCGCCAGCGTGTCATCAATGCCCGACATTCATAAGCTGACCATCACCACATGGGCTGACCGCCCGACGATGGAGAAGGTCGTTAAACAAATCGAGAAACGCATTGACGTGTTGCGCGCCTTCGTTTACTCAGATGACGAAATTATTCACCGTGAGGTTGCGCTCTTTAAAGTGTCAACACAGAAGCTCCTCGACGAAGGTCATCTTGAGGAAATCATCAGCCCGCATAACGCGCGTATTCTCGAAATCAATGCCGAAAACACAGTCATCGAGATGGCAGGTCAAGGCGATGAAATACTTGACGTGCTTGAGAGCTTGCGCCAGTATGATGTGCGCCAATTTGTGCGCAGCGGTCGCGTCAGCGTGACAAAATCGCCCATCGAATATATGGACTTACACCTCGAAAGACAAGAACGTCGTCGAGAACAGATAAAATAACGAATAACAAACTACAAAGAACCATAAACTTAAACGAACATGGCAAAACTTAATTTTGGCGGTGTTGAAGAAACCGTCGTTACACGTGATGAATTTACTTTGGAACACGCTCGTGAAGCTCTCCAAAATGAAACAATAGCAATTATCGGCTACGGTGTGCAAGGTCCCGGTCAAGGTCTTAACCTCCGTGACAATGGCTTCAACGTAATCGTTGGTCAACGTGCCGGCAAAACATTTGACAAAGCTATCGCAGACGGCTGGAAGCCCGGTGAAACACTTTTCAGCATCGAAGAGGCTTGCGAACGCGGTACTATTATAATGTGTCTTCTCTCAGACGCAGCTGTTTTGAGTGTATGGCCTACAATCAAGAAACACCTCACCAAGGGCAAAGCGCTCTACTTCTCACACGGCTTCGCAATCTGCTGGAGCGACCGCACAGGCGTAGTACCCCCTGCAGATGTTGACGTTATCATGGTTGCCCCCAAAGGCTCAGGCGCTACAGTACGTAGCCTCTACCTCGAAGGTCGCGGCATCAACGCATCTTATGCTGTTGAACAAGACTACACCGGTCGCGCTATGGAACGCACACTCGCTCTCGGTATCGGCATCGGCTCAGGCTACCTCTTTGAGACTACATTCAAACGTGAAGCTACCAGTGACCTTACCGGTGAACGCGGTTCACTCATGGGTGCAATCCAAGGCTTGCTCCTTGCTCAATATGAAGTGCTCCGTGAAAATGGCCACACTCCGTCAGAAGCATTCAACGAGACTGTTGAGGAACTCACTCAGTCACTCATGCCATTGTTCGCAGCAAAAGGTATGGACTGGATGTATGCAAACTGCTCAACCACAGCACAACGCGGCGCTTTGGATTGGATGACACCGTTCCACGATGCTATCAAACCCGTTATGCGTCAACTCTATGAGAGCGTACGCAGCGGTAACGAAGCTCAAATCTCTATCGACTCTAACTCTAAGCCCGACTATCGCGAACACCTCGAAGAAGAACTTCGTCAACTCCGCGAAAGCGAAATGTGGCGCACTGCTGTTACTGTTCGTCAACTTCGTCCTGAAAACAACATCTAATTTATTAGATTCGGATACGCCAACGGCGACCGTTCTCTGTCACGGAGAACGTGTCGCCGTTGTTTTTAACTCTCAAAAAGCTAAAAAGGTGATAGAATTGCATTTTTTTAACGAGATTGCGAGCAAAATCGCGGAATTTGATGTAACTTTGCGGAGTTTATCAGCCACTGAATAATCTCTGTGAGAAAATCACTACTATATATCATAGCCATAATGGTGCTGCCGATTGTTATCGGTGGTGCATCAGACTATGCCGCATGGGCAGCAAAGCAGTCTATCGACTCTGTTCCGACACCGCACGTGGTATCGGCAGACAGCCTCGCAGACTCACTACGTCATGCCTTGGCAGACAGTATGTCTGTGGACACCACATTGACTGCTGACAGCACTCTGACAGACAGCATAACTCCTCGACCTATTGCCAAATCAGACAAGCCGTCACGCATCATACGCACACGCACCGACCTCGATGCTGTTGTCAATTTCAAGTCAACAGACTCTATGGTCATAGTCAGACGCGACTCGGCGTATATGTATGGTAGCGGCGATGTCTCATACGGCGAAATAAAACTTGCCGCTGACAACATTGAGATGGACCTCAATAAGAGTACCGTCTATGCCGTCGGCACTCCGGATTCTGTAGGCGAAATCAAAGGCAAACCGGTCTTTAACCAAGGTCAAGATGAGTATGAAGCTAAGACAATGAACTATAACTTCAAAACTCAGAAGGGCTATATCACAGACGTAATCACTCAGCAGGGCGAGGGTTATCTGACCGGCGGCGTCACTAAGAAAGACATTAACAATGAATACTATATCAAAGACGGTCGTTATACGACTTGCGAAGACCACGAAGACCCGCACTTCTACTTTAATGTGACCAAAGGTAAGGTTCGCCCCGGCAAGAACATCGTGACCGGTCCGACATATATGGTGTTGGCAGGTCTGCCATTGCCCATCGCCGTGCCGTTTGGCTACTTTCCATTCTCAAAGAGCTATTCTTCAGGTGTGATAGTGCCGTCATTCGGTGACGACTACAACCGAGGCTTCTACCTGCGCGATGGCGGTTATTATTTTGCTATTAATGATAATATTGACCTTGCCTTGACAGGTGAAATCTACACCAAAGGCTCATGGGGACTGAATGCACAATCGACTTATGTCAAACGATATAAATATTCAGGTAACTTTAACCTCAGCTATTTGAAGACGATTTACGGCGAAAAAGGCTCGCCTGACTATTCGACGCAGACCAACTTCCAAGTGTTGTGGAGTCACAGCCAAGACTCTAAAGCCAACCCGAATATGAGCCTGTCTGCGAGCGTAAACTTCACAACTTCAGGCTATTCACGTAATGATTTGAACTCCTATTATTCAAGTTCATTCACCGAGAACACCAAGAGTTCAACCATCAATATGACCTACCGCTTCCCACAATCAAAGTGGTCGCTATCGTCAACTTTCAACATCTCTCAACGCACACAAGACTCGACCTTAACCGTATCGTTCCCTAATATCAACATCTCGATGTCTCAGACTTATCCCTTTAAACGCAAACATTCGGGAGGCTCAGACGAGCGTTGGTATGAGAAAATCAAGATTTCATATTCAGGTCAATTGCAGAACTCATTGACCTCAAAGCAGAACGAATTCTTCCAAAAATCATTGGTTAAAGATTGGCGTAACGGTATGAAGCACAACATCCCTATTTCTGCGACATTCAACGTGTTCCGTTATCTCAACTTAACACCGTCAATCAATGTTACAGACCGTATGTACACGAGCAAGATACGACGTCAGTGGGACCCAAATGCCGCTGTCGAGGTCTGTGATACGACATACAGCTTCTACAACGTATGGGACTTCAGTGGTTCTGTATCTTTAGACACTAAGATATATGGTTTCTTCCAGCCGTTAGGCTTCTTGGGTAAGAAAATCAAGATGATACGCCACGTGATGACGCCAACCATTTCATTCTCCGGCGCTCCTGACTTCTCATCTTCATTCTTCGGATACTATGACCAATATCAATACACCAACTCAGCGGGAGAACTTGTAACAAAACAATATAGCTTATATCCCAATTCGCTGTACGGTGTTCCCGGTTCAGGCAAAACAGGTTCGTTGAGCTTTTCATTAGCCAATAACCTTGAGATGAAAACGCGCAGCGTTGGTGACTCTATTGAGGAAAAGAAAATCTCGCTAATCGAGAACTTCACCGTGTCACAAAGCTACAACTTCGCAGCCGACTCACTCAATTGGAGTAACCTCAACACCTCATTGCTACTACGTCTCACCAAGGGTTTCAACCTCAATCTGAGTGCCGTTTGGGATGTCTACACCTATCAGCTCAACTCATACGGCAACCCGGTGCGCGTTAACATTCCGCGCTGGAAGGTCGGCAAAGGCATCGGCAAGCTGTCGAGCACAGGTACATCATTTAGTTACACCTTCAACAACGACACTTTCAAGCGCAAAGACGATAAGAAAAAGAACAAAAACAAAGGCAATAACGACATGGCAGATTCGCCTGAGAATGAGCTCGCTCAAGGGCCGGAACAAGACCGCAATCGCAAGAACAAGGACGATGATGACAATGGTCCGGAGGTCGGTGAAGACGGATATGCCAAGTGGACAGTGCCGTGGAGTTTGAGCGTCAACTACTCCGTATCTTATGGCTATGGCACATTCAATAAAGAGAAATTGGAATATGACGGCAAGATAACTCAGAACCTCAGTTTCTCAGGTAACATCAAGCCAACGACCAACTGGAGCTTCTCGTTCTCTGCATCATACAACTTTGACACGCACAGGTTGGCATATATGAACTGCAACGTCACGCGAGACCTCCACTGCTTCTCAATGCGTGCCGGCATAGTTCCGGTCGGTGCCTACAAGAGCTATAACTTTACAATCGCTGTTAAATCATCAATGCTCAGCGACTTGAAATATGACAAACGCTCATCGTCATCAAACGGCGTGAAGTGGTATTAAAAAATCTTAAAACTGCGTCATTTCATCAGATTTGACGCAGTTTTTATTTATCATGCCGTAACAAAATCGGGAGTTATACGTCTAATATATAAGCACATTCACCTAAACCCGAAATTAGACATAACAATGAAAACTTCTCCGATTCTCACTTTTGCAACATTATTGGCAATGACCTCATGCACAATGTCATTACCCAAAAACATAACAGCATCAAACAATATCATCAGCCGCGATGTCAACGTCACGGATTTTCATGAACTTGAAGTTTCGGCAGACATTCACGTTGTCTACACCTATGGCAGTCAAGAAAGCATCGTCATCAAAGCGCCGGACAACGTCATTGACTACATTGTGGTTAAAAAGCGCAAAGACACATTGAGCATCTCACCCAAAAGCGGTGTCACGTTGAAGTACGACGAAGACAACTGCCCCACTGTCTATGTCACTTCACCATCAGTCAAAGAATTCACCGCCACGGCTTCTGCGTCAATCGAAATCATTGGCACGCCAACCGTAAACGAAATCGAGCTTAATGCAACGAGCATCGGCTCTATCACAGCTCAAAATCTGTCAGCTAACTCAGTCGAACTTAATGCCACGGCAAACGGCAGTATCAGCGTAACACAAATTGACGGTCTGAAAGCAGAACTCTCAGCCGCCTCAATCGCCAAAATCGTTGTTGGCAGCATTAATTCATCAGACATTGATATCGAATCAAGCTCATCAGCATCTATAGACATCACCACAGTCAAGGGCGACAAGATAGACGTTGAGGCGTCGTCAAATGCTATCACAAACATACGGTCACTAAGCGCGTCACTCCTCGACATCGAAGGCGCATCCAATGCAACAATCGGCATTTCCGGCATCACCACAAACCGACTTAAAGCCGAAGCTACGTCAAATGCTAAGATATCATTAGACGGCACTACCGATTGGGCAACATTCGAAGCCACAGCCAATGGCAGCATTAAAGCTACCGCTCTGAAATCAGGACAAATATCTCAACAAGCGGCATCAAACGGCTCAATAGAATTGTAAAAAGTCAGCATTTCACCACCAAAAGTGTTAAAATTGGCACTTACAACGCCGAAATTATTAGATTTTTTCACTAAAATTTGGGTGTATCTATCAAATTATGTAATTTTGTGGCAGATTTAATTATGATTTCTAATCCAAATTACTAATTTCATAAAAACCCGTAAGCACATGCGAAAAATCTACACGCTTTTTGTTTTGATGTTGCTCAGTGTTTTTGCATTCAATGCGAACGCAGATGTCAACTTCACAATCAACATTGACGATGCCACTCGCGTAGGTATCAAATTATATGACTCAAACTACCAATTACAAGACATTGAAGTCGTAACAGGTGAGAACGCTATTACCGTTGCCGAATACGCGTCAGTTTACATCTATGCCAAAGACGGCTACTCACTTGACCGCGTTTACAGCACCGCGACTTACTCAGACTCTTACGTCAACGGCGGAAGCTACTGCTACATCTACCCTTCTTCATCTTACGAAGGCTCTTCAGTAGAAGTAACATCATCAAAAATCGAGTATGATGGTACTGTCCAAGTTTATGTTGACGATGCAAGCAAAGTTCAACTCCAATGCAACTCAACCTATCGTTACGTAACATTGGTTGACGGCTGGAACGAAGTATCATTCCAATCAAGCAAAGAAGTTCCCTTGTCTATCTCTCCTGTCACCTACGGCAGCACAATCTACAAAGTAGAGCTTAACGGCCAAGCAGTAGAGGCACAAGGCACATACTACCGCGTATCACCCGCAGTTTCAGACGACACAATCAAAATCACAGTTGCATATCCCGACATTGAAGTTCCCGTTAAGTTCACATTCACTGACGGCGAAGAAGCAGGTGACGCATCTTGCATCACATCAGTAACCGTCAACGGCGAAAGCATCAGCGCTGACGTTTACACCTCAGAAGACTTTACCGTTAAACTCGGTGCAACCCTCGCTATCTCAGGTAACACAACAGACTACAAATTTAACTCATTCTCCGTAAACGGCTCTTCTCAATACTTCTACGGTTCATATAATACAACCGTTTCTAACGAAAACGGTTATGAATTTGCAATTGACGCACACAAATATGGTGTTCTCAATTACACAATCAACGTAGAAGACGCTTCAGCAATCACAGCATATAACGGCTACTCATACAATGGCAATGTAATCTCTTTAGTTGACGGTGCTAACGAGTTGACAATCAGCGAAAACTCACCCTACATCCAAATCGTAGCAAACAGTGGTTGCACTATCTCTTCAATCAAAGACCAAAACGGCACTGACTATACATCTTCATACTCAATCACAGTCACTGAAGGTATGCAGTTGACCGTTGTTGCAGGCAAGATTGTACGCGACAAAGTTTTGACAGTAAACGTACACGACCTTGACCAAGCTCCTGATTACTTCTCATTCGTAAGAAGCGTTAACGTCACACAAGACGCAATCACATTGACTGAAGGCACAAACACCATCTACTTCTATGACGGTGACAACAACTTCGGTATCCGCAATATGTCTGACAACGGTAGCGTATTCCAAAACAAGTTCCCCGCAACTGCAAGCTACAGCTCATACAACTTCACATTTGCTGACGGCGATGTTCTCGACATCTACTTCGCTGATAACGCTGAAACTTGCAATGTAGAATTTGAAATCAACGACTATCAATCATACAACATTGTAACTAAATTTGGCAACCTCACAGTAAGAAGCTGGGAAGCAGGTCTCAAAGTATTGCCCGGTGCAACATTCCAAATTGCAAGCAAAATCAACGACACCACAGCCGAGCAAACCGCTGTTAAGGTAACAGTTAACAACGAGGACCTTGAAGCTGACGAAGAAGGTTACTATAACATCACAATCAACGAAGATTCAAAAATTGTTATCTCAGCCTTATCTACTACCGGTGTAAACTCAATCATAGCTAACTCTGTTAAGGGTAATAACACAGTTTATAACTTGCAAGGTGTAGCAATCATCCGCAACGCAAGTGCAGAACAGATTGCAAACCTCCCCGCAGGACTCTATATTATGAACGGCAAGAAATTCGTTCAGAAATAATCTTCTACCCTTAAGAATCTAAGATAAAACTGCGAAGGAAGCTCATCGTGATCGATGGGCTTTCTTTGCGTTTAGTCACTTCACATCTAAAGAGCCGCATCAAGATTTAACATACGATTAACATGAGCGAAAACAATTCGACAAAACAGCCTAACACTTAAATAATTTTAATAAAAATACACACTCACCTAACTATCATTTAACACTGATTTCTAAGCAATTTTAGTAAATTTGCAATGTAAAAATCAGATAATTAGACAACTGTTGCTATAAATCTTATTTTTGCAAAATTATGTCATCCCACGAATAGCTATGGCGAGGTTCTCAATTCACTCACTCGTCGAGGCACTTTACACATTGTAATCCACTACATATCAAATTAATAATTCAACCAACACATGAGAAAAATTTACTTTAGCGCGTTGCTTTTAGGCCTTGCTTGTACAATGCCGGTAAATGCGAAACTCGATTTGGGTAGCCGAACGATGTTGCGCCAACACCGTCTTGAACAAATCCAAAAAAGCAAGACAAGCCAAGGCGACGAAACAGTCTCAAAGCTACGCAAGAAACTTGGCGTGCCCGGAGACTATGTACTCGCAGCCGCCATCTTAGCTGATGGTGAAACAGCAGACGAGCTAATTGCTGAAGGCGCAAACGTCTACTATCAACGCAAAAACATCGTGTTTATGTCTGTTCCGACAAGTGATGTAGAACGTCTTTCTGAGCTTAAAAGCGTTCGCAGGATGGAACTTGCGCGCAAACTCACTCCGAAGTTGAGCGACGCCCGCGTTGCTGCAGGTGTTGCAAAAATCCACGCAGGCGAAGACTTGACACAAGCCTACACCGGCAAAGGCGTTATGGCCGGTATCGTTGACGGTGGTATGGATCCTAATCACATCAACTTCCGCAACGCTGACGGCACAAGCCGCATCGGTATGCTCGCTAATGCAACAGTAAGCACTACGACCGGTGACATCAAAACGACATTCTATGGTGACGATGTTGTAGGCGCTGCCGGACCCATCTCCGCATTCACAACAGATGACAACACCACATTCCACGGTGCTCACACAATGGGTATCATGGCTGGTAGCTACATGGGCGATGCAACAGTTGCTGTGAAGAAAAACTTCTCACAATCTGAGAACCAAACCATGGCCAACCCATATTATGGCGTTGCTTATGAAGCAGACATCGCAGCAACTTGCGGCGATTTATACGACCAAGTGATTGCCTATGGCGTAGCACTTGCATTGGACTATGCCGACTACAAAGGCGAGCCTTGTGTTATAAACCTCTCTCTCGGTAGCAACACCGGCGCACACGACCCCAACAGCACAATGGGTCAAGTGCTTGAGTCTCTCGGTCAAGACGGTATCATCTGCGTATCAGCAGGTAACGAAGGTGACCTGCCCATCGCTATCACAAAGACATTCTCGTCTGACGACTTGGTATTAAAGTCCTGCATCAATCCTTACTACTTCAGCAGCAGCTACAACTACTTGCGTTACGGTCAAGTTTACACTTACAGCGCAGACTCAACCGAGTTCAAAATCCAAGCTGTTATTATCAACCGTAGCCGCGGCACAGTCGTGTTCCGTTCACAAGAATTTGGCAACCAAGAAGGCAGCGCACAATACTACGTATCAAGTGACAGCTACCAAGAAAGCGATGAAGACATCATTGATTCAACATTCGCTCGTTACTTTGACGGTTACATCGGCGTAGGTACAGAGTATGACGATGCTACAGGTCGCTATATGGCTTGTCTCGACTACTACACGATGAACACCAGCAAATATAACTCAAAAGACAACTATGTTATCGCATTCATCATCACCGGTGTTGACGGTCAACGCGTTGACTGCTATTGCGACGGCACATACACTTGTCTCGATAACTATGACCTCGCAGGTTACACCGCAGGTAGCACCAACGGCACTATCAGTGACCTCGCTTGCGCAAACAACATCCTCGTTGTAGGTTCATACAATACTTCTGATGATTACGCTACACTTAACGGTGGCATCATGGGCTATCAAGGCGAATTTACTCCCGGCGGTGTCAGCGGATTCTCATCTTACGGCACAATCTTGGACGGTCGCAACTTGCCCCACGTGCTCGCCCCCGGTGCTTGCATCATCTCATCAACAAGCAAATATTACGTTGACAACAGTGACAACGGCATGACTGAGGACTACCTAAGCGCAAAAGTCTCTGAGGACAGCCGCGACAACTATTGGCAAGTAGCTATCGGTACATCAATGTCATCACCCTTCGTTGCCGGTTCAATCGCTCTCTGGCTTGAAGCTGACCCGACATTGACCATCAACAATATCTATGAAATTATCGAGAATACTGCTATTAAAGACGAAGACACAGCTAAAGCTGACCCCGTACAAGTTGGTTATGGCAAATTTGACGCTTACGAGGGTCTGAAATATGTGCTTCGCCATCAAGCAGGTGTATCAGACATCAAAGCTGATGAAAACCGCTTGATGATTACAAGCAATGGCGATAAGTCATACAACATCTTCTTGAACGGTGAGTCTGCTATCAAAGCAACACTCTATAACCTTCAAGGTCAAATCGTTGCCAATCAATCAGCCAATGGCGACGAGCTCACATTCAATGCAGCAGGTGTCACCCCCGGCATCTACATTTTGAATGTAAACGGCAACCACTCACAACGCATCATTGTGAAATAACACACTAAATCATAATAACTTAAACGATGAAAAAGAATTTTCTCGCTTTAGTTTTATGCGTGCTCACCACACTCGGAGTGTTCTCGGCATCTGCTGCCGAGGACTCTCTCGGTGAACCAATCATCACGTTTAAGACTAATATTTACGACACCTACGGCTCGTCAAACAGCTTCTCGTTTGTCATCGGCTGTTCATCAACCGACATTGAATACTTCCAAGTCGATGCCGGCTTCGGTGCTTATGAAGTCGAAGTCGAGCCTGCCATCTACGACGAAGATGCCGAAGAAGTTACAGGCACAAACATCACCTGCAACGTTAGCGAAGAAGGCATTGTTAAAATCTATGGCGACGCTTCAATCATTGAATACTTCAATGCAGATGGCTGCTATATTGAGAACATTGACCTCACAAAGTTGACCAACCTCGATATTCTTTCACTCTCACACAACGAGCTTAAAAGCCTTGATTTGAGCAGCTTTAACAAGCTCCGCGCCGTATACGTTACCGACAACACATTCAGCGAAAGCCCGTTCTTGCTCGGTAGCAACCACCCCGGTTTGATTATCCTTGAGATGAATTATATCGGTCACCTTGACCAATCATTCAACCTCGCAGACTATCCGGCTTTGATGTCTCTCGATGCATGGAACGTATCAGAACTTAACTATGTTGACCCGACCAAATGCCCCAACCTCTACAAGTTGTCAATTGACGGCACACCGGTTAAGTCTTTGGATACATCAAAGAATCCCTACCTGCAAATCCTCAACATCAGCGATAGCGGTGTAACTTCACTTGACCTGAGCAAGAACACTAACCTCACACAGCTCTACTGCTCACACGAGTCAGGCTCACTCAACACCACAACCAAGCTCAACTCGCTTGACTTGACACACTGTCCGAACCTTGTTTACCTCTTCTGCAGCGGCAACAACTTGACCACTCTCGATGTAAGCAAGAACACCTACCTCACTCAGCTCCACGCTCGTGCAAATCAGCTCTCATCACTCGATTTGAGCAACAACCCCAACCTCTACAGCGTTAAGATTTCAAACAACAACATGGACTTTGCGACTCTCCCCGATGACCAAGAGACATGGAGCGAATATGAATATCAACAACGCCCGATGACTGTTGAAAAGTCTTACAAAGAAGGCACTCAACTCGACTTCTCTAAGCGCGTGCTTCGCGAAGGCACAGAGACCTCAGCAATCCTCGTTGCTTATGACGAGAACAACCCTGAGACTTACACCATCCTTGACGATAGCTACTACACCTACGAGAACGGCGTCATGACCCTTAACAAGGCATATACCGATAGCGTTTACTGCATCTTCCACAACTCAGCACTCGCTGATTACGATTTAACAACCGCCAAATTCAAAGTTAAAACAGCAGCCGAATACGGTCAACCGACTAAGGCTCTTTCATTCACTTCTGAACTTGGTCAAGGCAAGCAAGTATCGCTCAGCATCGGTATGGACGGCGCTTCAGCAACTAATCCTCGCACAGTTATGATTGACTTCGGTGACGGCAACCTCAAGTCATTTGACATCACCACATCCGAAGCTCCCGCTGTTGCCAACGTAGTAGCAACAAAGCCCTCATACGGCACTATCGCAATCTATGCTCCTGAAGGCGAAACATTGACCGGCTTCGGTGCTAAAGATTTCACAATATACAGCATTGACCTTAGTGCAGCACCTTGTCTGCGCAACCTCTTCCTCATCAACACAGGTCTCTACTCAATTGATATGCAATGGAACCGTTGCCTCACTTCACTCGACTTGTCAGGCAACAACTTCTCTACACTTACTCTTGAAGGTGCAAACGGCTACTATGGCAAGAATGCACTCACCACTGTCAACGTAAGCAACAACAAATTGACTGAATTCACACTCAACGAAAACATGACTATCGTTGACCTCAACATCAGCCACAACCAGTTGACAGAATACACATTCAAGACTATCCTCTACTTAGAGAAACTCGACTTCTCATACAACAAGTTGACAGAGCTCGATTTGTCAGACTGCGACGTTCTGTCTGATGTAAACGTATCAAACAACTTGTTAACCTCTATCACTCTCCCCGAAACAATTGAAACTCTCAACATTGCTAACAACTACATGACCTACGCAAGCCTCCCGGAACGTAGCGCAGTTAGCAATTACACTTATGCACCTCAATCAGACATCGTAATCCCGACCAAAGGTCCCGGTATCGACTTGTCAGATTACAACCCCAACGGAAAGACCGTTTACACTTGGAAGCGTTCTAATGGTAGCGTAATTACTGAAGGCTCTGACTACACCAACAAAGAAGGCAAAACTCACTTCATTAACACCAATATGGGTGATGTTTACTGCGAGTTGACAAACTCTGACTTCCCCGATTTTGCAGGTGACAATGTTTTGAAAACCACAAACATTGAGGCAGCAGAAATGCCGACCAACATTATCGCATCATTCACAACCCTCGTTGACGATGAAGAGGCAACTTTGACTTTGACAGGCGCAAAAGCCGGCACTGCTGTATACGTTGACTGGAACGGCAACAGCGACGACCTCGCACAATATGTTCTCGCTACATCTTACACCAACTTCTATGCCAACACCAAGGCTGGCATAAATGTTAAGGTGTACTCTTATGACGATGTTGACAATGTTACAGTATTCAGCCTCCGCAACGTCTCTCTCTCTGATGTTGACGGTAGCAAGATGAAACAACTCATCAACTTCACCGTGAACGAAGCCGGCACTGAAGGCAAGCTCACCGATATCAAGCTCCCGCAATCTGAAGGCCTCGGCGAACTCGTTATTCAAAACAGCCAGTTGTCAGATATCAACTACGCTCAATATCCCGCGCTATACACCTTGATTTTGGCAAACAACAAGTTGACATCTGCCGACCTCACAAGCAATCCCAAGATTACTTATGCAAGTTTCGCGAACAACGAACTCACATCGTTCAAGGCTAACAGCAATCTCATCTGGGGTCTTGACCTCGGCACTAACAAGTTGGAATCAGTAGACCTCAGCAATCTCCCCAACTTGCAACAATTGTCACTCTACGGCAACGAACTCTCATCGGTTGACGTTGATATGTTGAGCAAACTCCGTGTGCTCTATGTTGACCACAACAAGTTCACATTCACAACTCTTCCTGAGAATAAGTCACAATATTCACTCTACACCTATGCTAACCAAGCAGAATACCAAGCAGAAATCAAGGACAACAAAGTTGACCTCAGCGACCAAGCATTAGTTAACGGTGTAGAAACAACATATCGTTGGTTCCTCGACGCTCCCGAGCTTACTTACAACGAAGACACCTACGAATATGAATTGGACGGTGAAGAACTTATCGTTGACGAAGAATACAGCGTCGAAGGCGGCGTTACAACCTTCTTCCCGCTCAGCCAACTCTATCCCGTTGTTTGCGTAATGCAGAACACCGAATATCCTGACCTCTATCTCTACACTAACGCATTCACTGTAGAAGCAGGCGCGGGTGTTAACGACATCACTGTTGACAGCACTAACGCAAAAGTAAGCGTTGCTGATCACAACATCTATGTGACAGCACCGGCAGGCGTTAAAGTTAACGTATATGGTGTAAACGGCGTTCAAATCGCATCCACTACAACCGACAACAACGGCAATGCAGTAATTGCTAACGTACAAAACGGTGTTTACGTAGTGACAGTTGCCAACCTCGGCACAAAAGTCCTCGTGAAGTAATCGCACCCCCAAATAAGCACAACGCCCGCGACTCGTTTGAGCCGCGGGCGTTTATTTTGTATTAGAATGATTGACACAGTTGGGACTATAAACCAATCGGCCGGATATCAAAAAAGGCTCACCAAACGATGAGCCTCATGCTTTAACTTCAGTCGGGGTGACTAGACTCGAACTAGCGACCTCACGCCCCCCAGACGCGTACTCTAACCAACTGAGCTACACCCCGAAGTTCTTTTCAAAAGCGATGCAAAGTTACGCACTTTCAGCGAAACTTGCAAGTCTTTTGCCCTTTATTTTGTCGATTTTAACATATTTCAATACTGCAACAATATCTCCACATTATTATAAAAAGAAAACGCAAAATGAGAGGGCTTAAAATTTGGTCACTTCGCGTTTTTTTGGTAATTTTGTTTGATATTTTAATCAAGATTCTTTAGACATTTACACTCCAATTTATCGGGAGTTTGACACTTTAATCAGAAAATAATGCAAAAAATAATGCTGTGGACTATTGTGTAGTCCATTTTTTATTTGTACCTTTGTAGT
>CAYYAA010000026.1:0-23123 GCA_964469875.1 uncultured Bacteroides sp. | reverse complement strand
CGAGGACTATCTTGAATACAGAAGTTCAAAACGTTGAAACCCATTTCACCGAGTGTTGATGCTGCTGACGCACCTGCGAGACCTGTGCCGACAACGATGATGTCGAGGTTGCGCTTGTTGGCGGGGTTAACGAGCTTTTGGTGTGCCTTATAGTTGGTCCATTTCTCAGCTACGGGACCTTCGGGAATCTTTGAGTCAATCTGATACTCAGGAAGTTTGCAGGATTCGACATCTGCGAAGTCCTTCATGATGGGGCTTGAGTCAATCATGCCCTCTAAATTTTTAAGATCTGCCATATCTCTGAGAAATTAGTGTTGGTTTTTAATAGATTCGGCAAATTGAATTGTTTGCTGAATTTGTTGCTTCATTTGACGTATCTGTGCCAATTCTTGGTTTGATGCGTTAGGACATTGCTTAGTTGCGCAACTGTCGATGATTTCTGCAACTTTTACGAACTCAGTACCTTTGGTGGTGAAGAACTCAACTTGTGCTTGTTGGGCATCTTGTTGTGTCGCATTTTGGCTGCGCAATTCTTCTGCCTTTGCTTGGTATGCTGATTGGAAGTCGTCGATTGCTGATTGTGCTTTCTCTGCCCAGAACTCACCATATTGCTCTTGAAGCTCGGGCGCTGTTGTGTAGTAGTTGTTGTTAGCTTGTACTGTGAACACTACTGCTTGGATAACGAAGAGTGCTACTACGATTGATGACCACCAGCATGCAATCTTCTTGAAGCGGTTAATCCATACATTGTTATCCCAACCGATAGTGTGGAACATTGACCAGAAACCGTGGTTCATGTGGAACCAAAGAGCAACAAAACCGATGATATATACAATCGGAGTTACGATGTTTTGGAATGCCAATTGGATGAACAATGTACCGAATTGGGGCGCTGCTGGAGCACCGTCAACTGATGGCAGGTCTGCCAAGTCTGTGTGAAGCAACTCTTGAAGCTGCATCTTTGACCAGAATTGGATTAAGTGCACAATGAGGAACGCTACAACTACGATGCCGAGAACGAGCATATTCTTTGATGACCATTCTACTTGAGGCGGACGTGATGTTACTGCATAGCGGTCGTTGCCTCGCGCTTTGCGGTTTTGCAGCGTTAGCCAGCATGCATAGATGATGTGAATGATGAAGAGTACGGCCAGACCAAGTGATGCGATAAGTGCATACCAGTTTGCTCCCAAGAACTCGCAGACTTGGTTATATGCTGCGGGCCACAAGATTGCAACCGAGTTCATCAACACGTGAAAAGTTACGAATAGGACGAGACATACGCCCGTGATTGCCATCACGAACTTACGTCCTATAGATGAGCTTGTTAACCACATAAGATGATTGATTTTAGTTAATTATATGAATTGTTTGATATTCCATTCCCGTTAGGACACAACAAGTCCCTATCAGTTTATTCTGCAAAATTAATCTAAAATTGCCAAGTCAACAAACTATTTACGGAAAAAATTCATTATTAACAACATTTAGTTGATTGTCTTTCGTGCCTTTTTACACATTATCACTAATTTCTCGCTAATATCTATGTTATCTCGCCCTTTTTTTGTAATTTTGCGATGTTTATTAACCAAAAACATTTAAGATAAAGACATGAATCGCGAAGTCCGCGTTAGATTTGCGCCGTCACCTACAGGCCCTTTGCATATCGGAGGCGTTCGCACCGCCCTATATAACTACCTCTTTGCTCGTCGTAATGGCGGCAAAATGATTTTACGTATCGAAGATACTGATTCTCAACGCTTCGTGCCCGGAGCCGAAGATTATATCAACGAAGCTCTCGCTTGGCTCGGAATCGGCATTGATGAAGGCGTTCGTGAGGGTGGCCCTTACGGCCCTTACAAGCAGAGTGAACGTCGTGATATTTATCGCGAACATGTTAAATTATTGCTCGATAACGGCAAGGCTTACATCGCTTTTGATACCCCGGCTGAGCTCGAAGCTCGTCGCGCTGCTACCGCAAACTTCCAATATGATGCCTCGACTCGCCTCGAAATGCGCAACTCTTTGACCATGTCTAAAGAGGAAGTTGACAAACTCATCGCCGATGGCAATCCTTATGTAGTACGCTTCAAAATTGAGCCCGGTCGCGATGTCGAAGTGCATGACCTTATCCGTGGCAAAGTCGTGATTAAGAGCGATGTCCTTGATGACAAAGTCCTTTATAAGAGCGCAGACGACCTGCCAACTTACCACTTGGCAAACATCGTTGATGACCATTTGATGCTCATCAGCCACGTCATTCGCGGTGAAGAATGGTTGCCCTCTGCTCCGCTTCACGTCCTCCTTTATGAGGCCTTCGGTTGGACTGACACTATGCCTTCATTCGTTCACTTGCCACTCTTGCTTAAACCCGACGGCAAAGGCAAGCTCAGCAAACGCGACGGCGACCGTCTCGGATTCCCCGTATTCCCATTGGAATGGCACGACCCAAAGAGCGGCGACATCTCTTCAGGCTATCGCGAAAAAGGATACCTCCCCGAAGCTGTTATTAACTTCCTCGCGCTTCTCGGCTGGAATCCCGGTGATGACACCGAAATAATGTCAATGGACGAACTTATCAGCAAATTCTCTTTTGAACATTGCTCTAAAGCCGGTGCTAAGTTCGCATTTGAAAAAGGTAAATGGTTCAACCACACATATCTCCAAGCTAAAGCAGATAACGAATTAGCTGAAATGTTCAAACCCGAGCTCCTCGCTCACGGTGTTGACCTCTCAAAATTTAGTGATGATTTTATCGCTAAAACTGTTGGAATGGTCAAGAGCCGCATCACATTTGTTAAAGACCTTTGGGAGCACGCAGGCTTCTTCTACATCGCCCCGACAACTTACGAAGCTAAAGCCGTCAAGAAGCGTTGGAGCGCTGAAATGCCCGCTCTCATGACTGAGCTTATTGAGGTGCTGAAAGGCATTGAAGACTTCTCAAGCGCTGCCGCTGAGCCTATTGTCCTCGGTTGGATTACTGACAAGGGCTATCACATGGGCAATGTCATGAACGCATTCCGTCTGACAGTCGTTGGCGAATGTAAAGGCCCACACATGTTTGACATTACTGAATTGTTAGGTAAAGACGAAACAATCCGCCGCATACAAGCAGGTATAGAAAGAATTCATCTCGATGAGCCCGCTGTATAATCTCGGAATAAACTTATATGCTTTCGGTGCGTCTCTCTTGGCGCACCGAAGTGCCAAAGTGTCAAAAATGCTCGCCGGTCAGAGCGCCGCCCTCGCTGATTTGCACGCCGAGCGTGTCCAAAAAGCTGTAAATGGATACGACTACTGGTTCCATGCTGCATCTTTGGGCGAATTCGAGCAAGCTCGTCCTTTAATTGAGAAAATACGTCAACAAAAGCCCAACGCAAAAATCTTGCTGACTTTCTTCTCTCCTTCTGGATATGAGGTGCGTTGCAACTATGACAAGGTTGACACTGTGGCTTATCTGCCATTTGACAAACCTCGAAATGTTGAAAAGTTCCTTGAAGCTGTGCGCCCTCACAACGCCATCTTCGTTAAATACGAATTCTGGGGTAACTATCTCGAACAGCTCAAAAAACGCAACATTCCGACCTATATAATATCTGCAATATTTAGACCAAAGCAGATTTTCTTCCGCCCTTGGGGTCGCATCTTCCGCAATATGCTGAAGTGTTACACCCATATTTATGTGCAAGATGACAACTCACGCCGTTTGCTCGGTGGCATCGGCTTGACAAACGTCACTGTCGCCGGAGACACCCGCTTTGACCGCGTAAGTCAGATTATGGCAACAACCGTTGACCTCCCGCTGATTGACGCTTTCAAGTCTTCGTCACCCTCTGACCTAACTCTTATCGTAGGCAGCAGTTGGGGAGCCGACGAAGATGTATATATGCCGTGGTTATCTGACCACAAGAATATTCGTGCTATCATCGCACCACATGAATTTGACAAGCAGCGACTCGATAACTTAAAACAACGCCTCGGCACAGGCGCTTGCCTTTACAGCGAATACAAGGCAGAAATGACTGATGTTCGCTATCTAATCATCGACTGCTTTGGCTTGTTGAGTAGCCTATACCGCTATGCTGATATCGCTTATGTCGGTGGCGGCTTCGGAGCAGGCCTCCATAACATCAATGAGGCTGCAGTTTATGGCATCCCCGTAATCTATGGCCCTAACAATTATAAATTTAAAGAAGCTAAAGACCTCGCTCAGCTCGGCGGCGGTTTTGAAGTCCGTGACAAAGACAGCTTCGACAAAATTGCCGACTCTATAGCCGGAAACACCGACCTCAGAATCTCTGCCGGTAAACTCGCCGGTGGTTACATCAAAGACCATCTCGGCGCTACCGATATTATTTATAATGACTTATTCCCAATCAAATAATACCTATCAAAAACTGAAATGATTAACGCTGAAATAAAAGGTGGAGACACGGCATCAGCCGGTGAACTACTTAGATTGCTCATTAATCACCCTGATGTAGAAGAAATTTTTATATGCAGCAAGCGCAATGCCGGCAATCCTGTGACTGCCGTGCATCGTGGACTTGATGGCGAAACAGATTTACGCTTCTGCGAGGCTGTTGACCCGGATCAACAAATTGATGTCGTGTTTGACTGCACTGATAAAAATATTATTGCGATTAATCGCATAACACCAAAGTCTGACGATGAAGGCTTGTTGGTGCAAAGTATTCCTGAATTGGAACGCAAACCATTGGTGCGCGGCGCTCGTCGTGCTGTGACGGTCAACTGCGTCGCTACTGTTGTCACTCTCTCGACTCTGCCATTGGCGAGAAATCTGTTGCCAACATGCCCAACGGTCATTGCCGATGTCTGCTATCCCGAATTCGCCGCTATTGACCGCGATGAGACTGTGCGCATTTACAATGAGGCAATGTCTTCGTTGTTCCTCAACTATCACTCTCACCTTCAGCTCAACTTGACGCAGCACTCAAACTCGCGTGCGGCTATCGCTAAAATTGTATTGGAAACAGAAGTCGATATCGAAACACTTCACCGTATGTACGAGGAGTTTTATGACGACCACAACTTCACTTTCATTGTGCCTCGTCAGCCTGATGCTCAAGATGTTGTTAATACAAATAAATGCTTGATTAATCTGCATAAAGACGGCAACAAATTGACAATTACAGCTGCTATTGATGCCGCATTGAAGGGTGGGGCAGGCACTGCCGTGCACACCATGAACCTCCTCTTTGGTCTCCATGAAAAAGTAGGCTTAACTCTCAAAGCCTCAACTTATTGAATCTATCAAGATTATAATATATATTTAATTACAAAACCCATTAAATCTTGTATCAATGTTTCTTAATAGTTCTATTAAACTGTGCGTAGCGGCAACTATGCTCGCGTGTGCCTTGTCGGCAAACGCCGCCGTCTACGACTATCGTACTGAGGGTTTTGAAGATTCTCAGTGGACAAAAAAAGGTACCTCCGTTACTTCATCAACAGGTACGTGGACAACTAACAAAAATGTCGCAGTTACTTCTGAATGTAACTCTGGATCTCAAGCTCTCTTCATGAGCGCAAAAGCCGGTATCGTAACCCCGGAATTAACTAAGGGCGCAGGTACGCTTATCTACTACGCTAAAGACAGCAACCGTCAAGTCTCTGTCGAAGTTTCTTCGGATAACTCAACATGGACAACTGTCGAAAGCTACAAGAACACCACCGACTGGACTCGTCACATGGTGACTATCAATGATGAAACTGTGCGATACATCAAGTTCTCTACAACATCTAACAACAACTTCTGGCTTGATGATATTCTCGTAACTCTCCCCGACGGCACTGACGGAGATGGCAATGTTATCGTCTCTAACTTGACATTGCCTTATTTCGTTCAAGACTTTGAAACGACCTCTCAATATCCTTCATCAAAACCGTCTGACAGCACTGAACAAGTGTTCAACGTCGAAGGTCAAGGCGAATGGATTTACAGCAACGCTTACCGCAGCACAAACGCCGACTATATTACTGACGGCTCTAAATCTGCCCTGCGTATGCTGAAAAACGGCTCTTATGTTATCACACCGGTACTCTCTCAAGGCGTTGTGAAAATCACGCTCAACGAAGGCCGTGCAAAACAGAAAGCCCTCAGCATCTACACTTCTACGGATGAAGGCGCAACTTGGACTCTCGCCGCTTCGCCTTTGACAGATAAAGCAATGTCTGTCGCTATCGGCATGAGAGATGTCAATCGCTTAAAAATACAAAATGATGAAGGCAGTGACGTCGATGTAGATAACATCTGCGTTACCGCTTTCCCCGAAGGAACTATCGCTACTGTCGTTACCGGCGAGGCCTCTGACGTTACTGCTTCAACAGCTAAAGTTGCTGCAACACTCTCTGATGCCGGCGACCGTAATGTCATTGAACGCGGTGTCTGCTGGAGCATTGATGAAACTCCGTCAATTGACGCAAACGCTGTAGCCGCTAAAGGCACTGCACTTGGCGATTACAGTGTCACACTAACCAATCTTCCCGCTAAATCAACCGTTAACTACAGAGCTTACGCGCTCTCTCTTGCCGGTGTTGCCTATGGCGAAGTCAAGAATTTCACAACTTCATCTGCTTCACTCGCAACATTGGTGATTACAAGCATCGAGCAAAATGACGAGTTGACTAATGAAGAATTAGTTTACCTCACTGTTACTGCCAATGTCCAAGACAATGGCGGCGCTGAAGTCGAAGCTGCAGGCGTTTGCTACACCACTGACTCAACCGAGCCGTCAATAGACACAAACTCACTCCGCGCTAACGTCGAAAAAGCAGCTACTGACTTCTCTGTCAATTTGCCTCTCCAACCACAGACAGAGTATAACATCCGCGCTTGGGTTCGCACTGAAGCCGGTGTCGCTTACAGTGAAACTAAAACTGTGACAACAAGCGAAATCGTGATTCCCGAATACGCTCATAATATCTATTATTGCTCACCAGACGGCGACGATACAACAGCTGACGGCTCTGAAGAAAAACCTTTCTACAGCTTGCAGAAAGCCGTTGACCTCGTACAAGCAGGTGACGCTATTTATATGGCTGCCGGAACTTACAAATACAGCTCACGCATAAACGTCTCTGCTGTTGGTGCTAAAGATAGCGGCATGATTCAACTCAAATCTGTCGGCGGTCGTGCCGTCCTCGATTTCTCTGAAATGTCTGTCGCTGATGCCAATCAAGGTATGCGCCTTTGCGGTAGCTATTGGCACATTTATGGTATCGACTTCTGCAATGCCGGTGACAATGGCTTGCTCATCGAACGCAACAAGCCTAACGGCGGCAACTACTCTGACATCGCTGCAAACGTTGACCAAGCACACCACAACATCATCGAGCTATGCAACTTCTATCGCAACTCCGACACCGGTCTTCAAATGAAGAACCTCGCAGCTTACAATATGGTTATCAACTGTGACAGCTACTATAATGCCGATCCCGACCTCGGTGATGCTGACGGCTTTGCTGTTAAACTCAGTCACGGTGAAGGCAACTACTTCTATGGCTGTCGTTCATGGTCTAACAGTGATGACGGTTGGGATCAATACATCAAGAGCGAAGGTGGCTTCCCGGATGATATTACAACAACCATTGAAAACTGCTGGGCATTTAACAACGGTTTCCTCGAAGACGGAAATGCCGGAACAGGTAACGGTAACGGCTTCAAAATGGGTAGCGACGAGGGTCGAAATAACGTAATCCTTAACCGCTGTCTCTCGTTCAACAACCTCCAAAAAGG
The DNA here is from genome assembly GCA_964469875.1 of uncultured Bacteroides sp. Classification (GTDB taxonomy): domain Bacteria; phylum Bacteroidota; class Bacteroidia; order Bacteroidales; family Muribaculaceae; genus CAG-873. The sequence goes on along the minus strand of CAYYAA010000026.1, from coordinate 15,364 downwards.
TTTTGACCAAAACCACAACACCGGTAACATGATTCTCAACAACTGCACCGGTTATGCCGAACCTTACACTTCAAACAGCAGCCACTTTACCTACCGCATTGACGAAACAGTCGCTGCAAACCACGTAATACGTTTGACAAACTGCGTCGCTATCAGTGATGGCATCACCGACCGCAAGAAATCTGCCTATGCTCCTATCTCTGTCAGCGGTGAACAAATCACTTGCGACTTCCTCACACTCCCCGAGGACTATCAATCTATTGACCCGACAGGCATGGATGGCGAACGCAATGAAGACGGTTCACTCCCCGAATTACCGTTCATGAAAATCCGCGAAGGCAATGCCAAACTTATCGACTGTGGTACGGAAGTATATCCCTTTGCAGGCGAAAGCGTTTGGTCTAACGGCATCCAATACAACGGCATCGCTCCCGACCTCGGTTGCTTTGAAACAGAAGCAACATCTACAGGCGTCGCTAATCTTGCGGCAGCTGATAAGTCAGGCCGTTTGACAGTGACACGCGCTGAGTGCGGCTTGCTCTTTATTACAATCTCCGGCACAAGCTCAACAGATGTCAACACCCTGAATGTTATTGACATGAACGGTCGCACCGTTAGAAAACTCAATGTTAGCGGCTCAACTGCTCAACTCAATCTCGCCGGTGTCAATCCCGGTCTGTACATCATTCGTCTGAACGACACCAACGCAACTATCAAAGTCAGAAAATAACATCTCTGATAAATAACCCCTGAAAAAGCCGAGACCTCGCCGAGGAACTCGGCTTTTTTTACGCCTATTCAATCTCATCGTGAACAAATAATGCAAATCTGTGTTATGTGGCATATAAGTCTAACAAAAATCGTAACACAAATGAAAAAGAAACTGCTTTGGGCTTTGGCTGCTTGCAGCGCACTGCTCTTGACGGGATTGAAGGCAAACGCTCAGTCTATGGTCGTTGTTGACGAAGCTGTCACGCTGACAAACGTGCCTTGCAAGTCTCACTACTATTCTAATGCAGCTGATAATTGGTTCATGCAACTTGGCGCCGGCATCTCTATCCCGTATGTCGAAAATTCTCTGCTTAAAGGCGATGCCAAACACCACGTCACTGCCGCATATAATATCGGCTTCGGCAAGTGGTTCACACCCTATGTCGGTTGGCGTTTGTCTTTCTTTGGCGGAGCATTGCACTATGACGTCGAGACATATCATAAAGCAAAATATGTCAGCGGCAACTATGACTTGATGTGGAATATGCTTAACTCTATGGGTGGCGTCAGCAACACCCGCGTATTCTCTATCGTGCCTTTTGTAGGACTTGGCGGTACATTTGTCTGGGACTTCAGACCATGTGACGGAAATATCTACACCGAATCCGGAAACCACAAACGCAACTCTTGGACGCTCCCAGTCTCTGCAGGTATTCAATTTAAATTCCGCCTTTGCCGATATGCAGATTTCTTCATCGAAGGTCGTGCTCAATTCTATGGTGACAACTTTAATAACTACGCCTTCGGTCGTCCTGTCGATATAAATGCAACGGCTCTCGCCGGATTTAACATCAACTTTGGCGGCTCTGACTTCAAAGAGTATAACCCCTGTGACTATATTCGCTATATCAGCAGCCTAAACGGTCAAGTCAACGAACTGCGAGCAGCAGTAGCCGCAACTGCCGCAGCATTGGCTCAAGCCGAGTCACAATTGCCTTGCCCTGAAGTCTCTGCCACTCCGACCGAAGAAGTAGTTATCGAGGACATCCCTCCGTTGATGGCTACCGTGAGATTTAATATCAATTCCGCAAAAATCTGCGACCAAGAAATGGTCAATATCTACAACACTGCCTTATGGATGCAAAACAACCCTGACCAGAATGTCGTGATATTTGGCTTCGCAGATAAAGCCACAGGCACAAGCGGATATAATATGCAACTCTCACAACGTCGCGCACAAGCCGTTATGGATGCGCTCGTTAACAAATATGGCATTAACCCCGACAGACTTGCAATCCAAGCCGAAGGTAGCAATACTCAGCCTTATGATGTTAATAGCTGGAATAGAATCGTGATATTTGAGATTGCAGAATAATCCGTAATCTCGCAAAGTTTCAATAAATCGTGTTTAGGTTGAAGTCAGCAGCATGTGAATGTTTATCTGACTGATATGTTCTTCTCCTCTCTCTTGAATAATGCACAATGCAGACCAAAAATCTGCATTGTGCATTTGCCGTCTCAATTTCTTTGATTATCTTTGCCGTGTGACATCAAATTAATTATCCATGGGGACTAATTTTGCAGACATAGTTGATTATATCGTTGTATTTATTAGTGAGTTCGCTGATAAATATGGCCTTACGCAGTCCAATGCTTATAAGTATTTAACGCAGTATAATGTTATTGAACAACTCCAAAAACACTATGAGATTGTTCACACTTTACGTCTTGATGATGTAATTGAAGATATGGCACAATATTGCAAACGTCACGGAGGAACTTTAGTATGAAACTCTATCACGGAACTACTGTCGATATTGTTCGCTACCCAAGCGGCGGTTGATTTATTGATAAAACTATGAACGAATTTAAGTACTTGACAGAATGTATGGCTCGCGATTTAGTTATGATGCTTATGGAGAATCATTCTATGTCGCTTAGTGAAGCCTTTGATGCCCTCTATGCTTCTGTGACTTTCCAAAAATTACAAGATAGACGCTCCGGATTATTCTTCCAAAGTCCCGGCTATGTCTATTCTTTTCTTGAGGAGGAATTATTAACAGGCAAAATAGGATAATTGACGATTTCTTTGATTATCTTTGCCGTGTTATGAAGAACCTAAAGCAAATTCTAAAAACTATCATGGACTTGCGTCAAAGCAAGTCTGAGTACCATATACACAGTCGCTATCGTCTCGATTTTATCTACGAGAACACCTTTAATCGTGTCTGGTCGGTCAGAATGACCCGCACTAAGGTCGTTATCGCTTCTATTGCCGTCATCGCTTCTATTTCTGCTCTGATTACGATGATTTTTATGTTTACACCGGTGGGGCAATTGCTTCCCGGTAAGATTCGTGGCGACTTACGAGCCCAATACATCGACACTTCGCTAAAAGTGGACTCGCTCGAAAAACAAGCTAAACTCTATGATGCTTATGCACAAAACATTATAGATATTATCTCCGGCTCACTCGAGCCTGAGAAACCAAAGGTAGAGACTGACTCCTTGGGAAACCTCGTCCTGCCTACTGACTCTCTGATGAAAGCCGGTGACGCTGAGAAGCAGTTTGTGCAGCAATATGAGCAGGATAACCGCTTTAACCTCTCAGTGCTGTCTCCGATTGCCGCCGAGGGCATGTCTTTCTATACTCCGGTCGCTGTTGTTAACCCCGACGATGTCAGCTCTCGCGATGGTGAGCAAGCGGTCAGCATTATTGCTAAAAAGCTAACCCCGGTATCTGCAATTTATCGTGGCACAGTTATCAACATCTATCGTAACACTGATGACCTTTACGCCATTGTTGTGCAGCACCCAAATGATTTTATCTCTGTTTATGACGGCTTGACCACCGTCTTTGTTAAGAAAGGCTACAAGGTGCATAGCGGTGAGCGCATAGCTCATGCCGGCGAGCATGGTGACGCTCCTCTGCGCTTCGAGCTCTGGCACAATGGCGCTGAGCTTAATCCAACTGAATATATATCCTTTAATAAATAAAAAAAAGAAAGGCTTGGTGTCTAACCTCGCCTTATATAAAAAAGAAAGAGACCATTGCCGAGGCAACGATCTCTTTTGTCTTTTTGCTGTATATCTATAATTATTCAGCTACGGGAGCTTCAACAGCTGCAGAGTCAGCTACAACAGAGTCAGCAACTTCTTCTACAACGGGTTCTTCTACAACAGCTTCTTCAACTGCTACAGTGTCAGCAGCTTCTTCAGCTTTTTCTGAGTTACCGCATGAGAACATAGATACGCTGAAAGCGACAGCAAGTAATAAAACTAACTTTTTCATTTTCTTTTGTTGATTAAAATAAAACAAATATTTTTATGCTTCAAAAACGTCACAAAGTTACTGCTTATTTTTTTATTGCAAAATATTTTTTGCGTTTTTTTCTTGTAAAAATGTCATTTTTAACATTTCATAGATTAAACCCTGCCTAAAAGCTGATTCTTAAATCATCGCTTTTAGACAGGGTTTATGTGTTAATGACTTATATATTAGCTTGTTGGCTAATTATTTGTTTTCTTGCGTAGCTTTTGCAATTTTATTTGCCATAACGACAGCTTTGTCGATGTGGTCGCAGATATGGTCATCACCGATTAGTTTGTCAATACCTGCGCGAACAAGTGACTCACGCACGTTGGATTTGACTCCTGAGAGCACGATGTGAATACCTTCATTCTGTGATGATGTGATAAGTATTTCAAGGTTGTGCAATGCGGTTGCATCAATAAATGACACCTTACGCATACGGATGATGCGGACAATTGGCGTATCGTTACCCAATGTTGAACGCATGATTTCGTCAAACTTGGTAGCGATACCAAAGAAGAACGGACCGTCAATCTCATAGACGCTCACACCTTTCTCGACGTCAAGCACTTGGTGTTGTGCCATGTCTGTACCCTCGGCTACGTCAAGTTGCTCTGAGTAAACCTTGATTTCGGTATTCTCCATAACACGGCGCATGAAGAGCACCACTGCCAAGAGCAGACCAAGCTCGATTGCAATTGTGAGGTCAAAGATTACTGTCAACAAGAATGTCACCATCAACACCCAGATGTCACTCTTGGGCGCATGGAAGATGCCGACAATTGTGCGCCAACCACTCATATTATATGCTACTACAATCAACACAGCTGCGAGGCAAGCCATCGGTATGTAGTTGATTAGCGGCATTAAGAAAAGGAATATCAAGAGCAATACCAACGCATGAACAACACCTGCAACCGGAGTACGACCGCCGTTTGTGATGTTTGTCATGGTGCGGGCAATTGCACCGGTCACGGGAATACCACCGAAGAACGGCACTGCGATGTTGGCGATACCTTGACCGATAAGCTCAGTGTTAGAGTTTGTCTTTGAGCCGGTTATACCATCTGCTACTGTCGCCGAAAGCAATGACTCGATTGCGCCCAACACTGCGATTGTAAATGCAGAGGGCAACAGACGGTTGATAGTAGCCATATTGAGCTCGAAGCCGTGAGGCGCAGGGATGTCTGTCTCCATTGTGCCGAAGCGGTCACCGATTGTCTCTATGTGGAACCAATCAAGTGCCGAGTCCAAGAAGTAGCAAGCCACTGTCACCAAGATAATGGCGATAAGTGCGCCGGGCAGTTTCTTCGAGATCTTAGGCGTAAGAACAATGATGAGTAATGATGCAAGACCGACTGCCAATGTTGACAAATCTATCTTGTCAAAGTTGCTGATATAAACGCCCCACTTCGGCAAAAATTCGCTGGGTACTCCTGACAGACCGAGACCAAAGAAGTCATTAATCTGTGTTGAGAAGATGGTTAATGCGATACCGGCTGTGAAACCTACAACGATAGGATAGGGGATAAATTTAATGACCGTACCGAGACGGAACACGCCCATTAGCACGAGGATAACACCCGCCATCAATGTGGCTACGGCAAGTCCGTGTAGTCCAAATTGGGCAATGATGTTGTAGACAATAACGATAAATGCACCCGTCGGTCCACCGATTTGAACGGTGTTGCCGCCAAACATCGACACCATAAATCCGCCGATGATTGCTGTTATTAGACCGATTGTCGGGCTAACGCCTGAGGCTATACCAAATGCTATGGCAAGCGGCAGCGCTACTATGCCGACTACGATACCGGCGATAATGTCACTGCGAAGGCGTTCAGGGCTGTAATGACGTAAGCACCCGAACATTTTCGGGCGAAAGTCAATCGACTCCGATAGCTTCATAAATGTTTACCTGAATTGTACCTAAATTTTGTTAAAATATTTCTTGCTGCAAAGGTACGAATTTTATTCTGAATATGAAAACTATCAGAGCATTATGCCTTTATTGCCGCACGGCTATATCACATCTAATGCCGAGGCTTATGACTTCGCTTTGCTGAAGATTTTGTCTATAATTTGTGCGATTGCGCCATCGCCTGTGACGTTGCACGCCGTGCCAAAGCTATCCATAGCTATATATATGGCTATCATCATCGCATTATCTGCCTCGCTGAACCCCAACATGGATGTCAACAATCCGAGTGATGCCATTATCGCACCACCCGGAACGCCCGGCGCAGCTATGATGGTGATGGCGAGCATGCCGATAAATCCGGCAAATAATCCGAAGTCATAGCTCATGCCGTGAGTTATCATCAACGCCAAGGCGCATGCGACTATCTTCAATATTGAGCCGGACATGTGTATCGTCGCGCACAGCGGAATGACAAAACCCGCAATGTCCTTGTCGATACCCATCGCTATGGTGCGGTTGAGTGTGACCGGTATGGTCGCTGCCGATGATTGTGTCCCCAAGGCGGTGAAGTAGGCGGGCATCATTGTCCACAAACACTTAAACGGATTGCGTCGTGAGAATAGACTCGCTATAAAATATTGTATAAGCAATACGCCAACATGAAGCGCAAATATTACCACAATAATTTTGACGAATGTCGTCAATATCGGACCAACCTTGCCGGCTATAGTCATTGACATGAAAATGCCGAAAATGTAGACGGGTAGCAGTGGTATGATGACGCGACGTATGACCATAGTGATAATATCGCGGAAGTCATTGAGCACGTTGCGCAGTGCGGTGCTCTTTAGCCGTGATGCTCCCAAGCCGAGGACAAAAGCTAATACCAATGCCGTCATGACGGTCATAACAGGCTCGATTGTGATTGTGAACAATGGCTCAAGGTCTGTGCCTTCAGTCATATCTTCAGGAATATATGTCCCCTCACCGATAAGTCCCGGGAATGTCGCGTCTGCCGTGAAATATGACAGCGTGCCGGCACCGAAGGTCATTAAATATGCAATTATCACTGTCGTAAGCAGCATCTTGCCGGCGCGTTGTCCGATGTCGGCAATGGCTGGCGCTACAAAGCCTACAATCAACAGCGGAATGATGAAGCCCAAAAATGAACTGAATATACTGTTAAATGTCACGAAACATCTCGCAACAGCGGCTGGCAATACATAGCCGGCTCCGATGCCGACTGCTATAGCCAAAATGATGTAGAGGAGTAAAGAATTTTTCATTAGTCTTTAGAGGCTGCGGGAACAAGTCGCGAACTAAATTCCCAAAGTGCGTATATTGGTATAAAAACAGCAAACAATGTGAATGGGTCGCCCGTCGGTGTGATTAATGCCGCAACTATCAGCAGCGCAACAATCGCATGACGTCGATAGTGCTTGAAAAAGTCACGTTTGAGCAATCCCATCTTGCCAAGTAGCCATGCCACGAGAGGCAGCTCAAATACTGCGCCCATCAGCAGGACTATCGTAAAAAAGTTGTCCATGTACGAATCAAGCGACACCATATTATTTATATGTTCGCTCAGTTGATATGAGGCGAGAAAGCGGACGGCTAAGGGGAATACCAAATAATATCCCACTGCAACGCCGGCAAAAAACATGACGTTGCCAAACAAAAACGCTCGCTTCGCACCTCGCTTTTCATGGTCATAAAGTCCCGGCGAAATAAAGGACCACAATAAGTAGATGATAATGGGGAACCCGAAGATAAATGCCAACCAGCACGATGCCGACATGTGGATAAAGAATTGTGAGGTCAACTCAAGGCTTGTCACATTGACCGCAAACTGTGAGTTCTCGTTTGGCATTACTTCATAGCCGCAAGCCTTTGACAAAGCCTCCAAACCTGTGTACAGCGGAAAATCAGAGCTGCATGGCGCGAGTATGATGTTGTCAAAAATCCACGGCATAGCGCAGAACGCTGCCACGCCTAACACACAGATTACTATCGCAATACGAAACAGCACCCCGCGCAGCGCGTCAAGGTGCTCCCAAAATGTTAATTCTTTATTGTCAGACATCCCGACAGCCTATCAGTCGTTGTCCTTGCCCTTATCTTCAGGCTTCTTCTCGCTGTCAAGCGGTTTGTTCATCTCGGCTTTTGCTTCCTCGATGCCTTCCTTGAAAGCGTGTACGCCCTTGCCGAGCCCTTTCATCAATTCGGGTATCTTCTTGCCTCCGAACAGCAGCAGGATTACAAACACTATGATAATGAGTTGCGCTCCACGCATATTGCTTAAAAAAAGCGGTAAACTTAGAAGTAGTTGCATATTTATGAGTGTTTTAAATGCTTTTACGCCGTAAAGTTACAAATAGTTTGGAGAAAATGCGTAACTTTGCACCCGAAAATTTTATTACCAATTTAATAACCGGAAACAATGAAAGCATACGTTTTCCCCGGTCAAGGTGCACAATTCGTAGGTATGGGCAAAGACCTCTACGATAACAACACTGAGGCTCACGAGCTTTTTGAGAAAGCTAACGACATCCTCGGTTTCCGCATCACAGACCTTATGTTTGCAGGCACTGACGAAGACCTTCGTCAAACTGCCGTTACTCAACCCGCGATTTTCCTTCACTCAGTGATACTTGCCAAGTCTCTTGGTGCTGATTTCAAGCCTGATATGACTGCCGGTCACTCTTTGGGTGAATTCTCTGCATTGGTTGCTGCCGGTGCGCTCAGCTTTGAAGACGGTCTCCGTCTCGTTGCTGCCCGCGCTCAAGCTATGCAAAAGGCGTGCGAGCTAAAGCCTTCTACTATGGCTGCCGTTCTCGCTTTGCCCGACGAAAAAGTTGAAGAAATTTGTGCAGGTATTGATGGCGTAGTCGTTTGCGCTAACTATAACTGCCCCGGTCAAATCGTTATCTCAGGCGAAGTTGAAGCCATTGACGCTGCTTGCGAGAAACTTCTCGCCGCAGGTGCAAAACGCGCTCTCAAGCTCAAAGTGGGTGGCGCTTTCCACTCTCCCTGTATGGAGCCTGCGCGTGCCGAGCTCGCTGAAGCTATCCAAAAGACCAATTTCTCAACTCCTCTCTGCCCCGTTTATCAAAACGTAGACGCTAAACCTCACACTGACCCCGAAGAAATCAAGGCTAACTTGATTGCTCAGCTCACTGCTCCCGTGCGTTGGACTCACTCTGTCCAAAACATGATTGCTGACGGTGCTACCGAATTTGTTGAACTCGGCCCGGGCAAAGTCCTTCAAGGTCTTGTGTCTAAAATCGACCGCAGCGTCGCTGTTAGCGGTATGCAATAAGACATAAATACACCGCAATAAAAAACGCTCTGCCACACGTGGCGGAGCGTTTTTTATTGCAAGGTATTATCGTCTGACTATTTTGTCAATGCTGAATAATTTTCTGAATATCTGAGCATTTGTGGAATGTAATCCTCAGTGTATTCGATTTTTACGTCAGTGATTTCGCCGTTGCTGATAACGGGAGTATAGACGGGATTGACAAAACCCTTATAGGGAGCAATGTTGAGGTGTGAATAGCGTTCCAACACTTCGTTGTGAATTTCAGGGTCAACTTTTACGGCATAAGTCTCAACGAGTTGACGTCCTGCTTCATAGTCACCCTCGCTCTTGATGCGTTGCACCTCGGCGAGAAGTTTGCCGAAGAGTTCGCGCAACTTCTGATAGTCGTTAATGCGGATAAAGGTCTTACCGTCAATTTTAACATACTCAATCACATTATCTTTCTTGCCTTGTTCATAGCACCATTCAGAGATGAGCTTGCGATTGCGCATGTGTGCCTCCTCAATGTCTTTACCCGGCTCAATTCGCATTAACTGTGTCATCAAACCATTGAGTATGTACTTGTAGTATTCGGCTTTGTAGGCATCTGGATTGTCTAACAAGCCGATTTCGAGAAGTTTGGGGTCTGCCAAATAGTAGAGTGCAAAGAGGTCGGCACGAGCTTCCTCCAATGTAGAGCCATGAGCCTTCAGCGCATCCGGGTCTACTCCCGGCAGGAGCTTGCCTGACGCATGACCGAGACACTCGTGAAGGTCGGTGTGGAGGTTGTCGGTGATAAACAAGTACTTGTCGAGTAAGTCACGTGTCGCTTGGTCAATGACAAATTCGTCATTAAAGCCGTTGCCGTGTGACGCCTCGTCATAAGCCTCGGTGATATTCTCTATAGTCACTGATTTTGAACCGTGAGCAGCACGTATCCAGTTGGCATTAGGCAAGTTAATGCCGATAGGAGTTGACGGATAAGAATCACCGGCGAGGATTGCCGCTGTGATTACCTTTGCCGATACGCCCTTAACCTCGTCCTTGCGGAAGTCGGGATTAATAGGTGAATGGTCTTCAAACCATTGTGCATCAGCGCTCAACACCTCTGTGCGGTGGCTCGCTTTGAGATTTTTGAAGTTCACAATAGACTCCCATGAGCCTGTCATGCCCAATGGGTCGCCATAGCTCTCAATAAATCCGTTAATGAAGTCAACCTGAGATGCGGTGTCTTCGGTCCAGCGTATTGAGTAGTCATCAAAAGTTTTGAGGTCACCGGTGGTGTAATATTCGATAAGTTTCTCGATTACAACACGTTGATTGTCGTTCTCGGCATATTGCGCAGCCTTTTTGAGGTTCTCGACAATCTTCTCAATAGCTTTTGAGTATAGACCGCCAATCTTGTAAGGCTCTTCTTGAATCTTGCCGTTGCGCTTGATGAGACGAGAGTTGAGGCCGTATGAGATAGGTGTCAAGTCGGTTGTATCTTTGACTGCTGCATAGTAGTCTTCAACCTCTTTTTGTGTAACACCGTCATAAAAGTTGCATGCAGATGTAAGCACGAGGTCTTCACCGTCAGCTTGGTTGACGCGCTTAGCGTGGATGCTTGGGTTGAAGATTATCTCTTTCAAGCGGTTGGCTTCTTGGGTCTTATATCCTGCAGCTTTAATTTGTTTTGCAAAAAAATCTTGCGAAAATTCCGGAACGAACTTGTCCGTAGAGTAGTGGTGGTGTAAGCCGTTGCCAAACCACACTTGCTTAAGGTATTTCTCAAATGCCTTAAAATCAGTGGTGTTGCGGTCGCCATTATAGCCGGTGTAAATCTTTTCGAGAGCCACGCGCACCTCCAAGTTGTCGGCGCAATTCTGATCCCACAAGATGTCGCGACCCCATAGTGCCGCTTCGTTGAGATAGTAGATAAGTCGTTTCTGATTGAGCGACAAATCTTCAAAGCCCGGCACTTTGTAGCGCAGAACTTCGATGTCGGCAAAGCGGTCTACTACATAGTTAAAGTTAGCGTCATTTGCCATAGCAGTTGTCATGGTCAAGGCGACTGCTGCGCCGGTGACCAAAGTTTTGATTTTTGACATTATATATTATATATGTGTTATTCCACATAGAGGACGAGTCCTTTGAGATACTCGCCTTCGGGGTGGTAGATATTGACAGGATGGTCGGCAGGCTGTGTGAGCTGATGCAGAATGCGCACCTTGCGCCCGGTTTGTGCCGCTGCCGAGAACACGGCGAGACGGAACTGCTCCTTGCTGACGGCTTGTGAGCATGAGAAGGTGAAGAGTATGCCGCCTGATTGTATCTTCTCGAATGCGCGTGCATTAAGTCTTTGATAACCACGCAAGGCGTTACGCAGTGCTGAGCGATGTTTTGCAAATGCCGGCGGGTCGAGGATGATAAGGTCATAAGCGCCGTCTGCCATATTGTCAAGATACTTAAAAGCATCTTCGGCAAAGGCTTGGTGGCGTGTGTCACCGGGGAAGTTGAGCTCGACATTGGCTGTTGTCAGTGTCACTGCTTTTGCCGATGAATCAACAGAGTGAACCAACTCAGCGCCTCCGCGCATCGCATAGAATGAGAAGCCTCCGGTGTAGCAGAACATATTCAGAACACGGCGACCTTTGGAGTAGTGTTCCAACAGTGAACGGTTGTCACGTTGGTCAACAAAGAAGCCTGTCTTTTGACCGCGAAGCCAGTCAACATAAAAACGTAATCCGTTCTCTGTCGCTTCGTTAGTCTCAAATTTGCCTATGATATAGTCATTCTGAGGGTCCAAACGTGCCTTATAGGGTAGGGTGGTCTCTGACTTATAATATACATTGCGAATACCGGCATCCGGCAGGTCCACCAATGCTTTGGCGATAATCTCGCGTGCATAGTGCATGCCCGGAGAGTGTGCTTGCACAACGGCTGTCGCGCCATAGATGTCAACAACCAAGCCCGGCATGAAGTCGCCCTCGCCATGTACCAAGCGGAAAGCATCGTTGTCCTCACGCTTCAGATTGAGCGCCTGACGCAGACGATATGCCTCCGCTAAGCGGCGCTTAAAGAATTCATCGTCAATAACTTCGTCATTAAAAGACAACATTCTGACAGCAATGCTGCCGATTTGATAGTGACCTACGCCGACAATGTGACCGTCTGATGCGGCAACTTTCACGAGGTCTCCCTCGTCTATGCCTTCGGGTACGTCAAATAATGCGCCCGAAAAGACCCACGGGTGAAAACGGTTAAGAGACTCTTCTTTACCTCGGCGCAGTGTGACGGTGAGGTAATTAGCTGATTCATTAGCCATATACAACAATTATTTAAGTAACAGGCGATATATATCGTTGGCGTTGGCATATACCAACAACAGCAACAAAAATCCCATGCCTATCATGTTTGCTATCTCAAGAAAACGCTCGCTCGGTTTGCGGCGTGTTATGATTTCTACCAACAAGAACAGCGTATAGCCGCCGTCAAGTGCCGGTATCGGTATGATGTTCATAAATGCCAATATGACAGACAAGAACGCTGTGATTTGCCAGAATGAATACCAATCCCATTGGTTAGGGAATAAGTCACCCAATGTGCCGAAGCCGCCAACGCTCTGAGCCCCTTCCTTGCTGAAAAGCAATTTCAGCGAAGACACGTAGCTGACAAGACGGTCTGTGCCGATTTCCCAACCTCGTGGCACGGCTTGCAAAGCATTATACTCAACAACTTCAATATCAAATATCTCTGCTGCATTGAGCATCTGAATACCGATTTTGCCACCGTCATTGATGCCAACAGGCAAAGTCATCTCCTTGCCGTCTCTTACGATAACAACGTCAACTGTCTGACCCTTATGCGCTTGCAGTGACGGCATAAATTCTGTGATAGACGGAGTGGTGTCTGCTGCAACTTTAACGATGCGGTCTTCGGGAAGCAGTCCGGCATGTGCCGCCCCTTCGCCGTTAGTGACTTTGGCAACTACAACGGGCACGCGCATAGCCATAGCGCGATAATCCTTATCTTTGGTCGCCATCTCCTTGATTAACTTATCGTTAATATTAATTGTCACAGTGTCACGGTGATTGCGCAAGACCTCAACCGTTGCTCCGGGTTGCATTACGTCCCATACAACTGAATAATCTTTTGCATCTATATCTTTATTGTTGATAGTCAATAAAATATCGCCATCATTGAAGCCTGCTTGGTGCATCTCCTCGCTGAAGTCCATGCCCTCGGTCATCGCTTGGAATGGCACAACCTTGTCACCCCAACTATAAGCAATGCCTGCATAGATTACAACTGCCAAAATGAAGTTAAACAGCACACCTGCAACCATCACCAACAAACGCTGATAGGCAGGCTTTGAACGGAATTCCCACGGCTGTGCCACCGCCTCAAGGTCTTTTGAACTCTTCGTCTCATCAACCATGCCGGCAATGTCACAGTAGCCGCCGAGAGGCAACCATCCGAGACCATAAAGCGTATCACGCCATGTCGTCTTGCCGTCGGTGCGTGGCTGACGCTCACGCCCTACGCGGAACGTGCGCCATGCCTTATCCTCGCCATAGCCGATTACTTGAAGCGTCCCCTTCATAGGGTCATACTTCAACAACGAGAAATATGGATTGAAAAAAAGATAAAATCTATTGACCTTAATGCCGAAAATTCGTGCAAAAATATAGTGACCAAATTCGTGGACAGTTACCAAAATGATAAGAGCCACAATCAGTTGGAGGGCTTTAAATGCAAATGCTTCCATGCTTTCTGTGTGAAGTTTATTTGATTAGAGACTCTGCATAACGGCGAGTCTCAAGGTTTGTCGCAACATAGTCATCGTATGTCGGCTCTGCGATATACGACATATTATCAACACTGTTGCGTATGATACGATATATATCTGAAAATTTTATGCGATTATTCAAAAACGCTGCAACGGCAATCTCATTGGCTGCATTGATAACACACGCCGTGTTACCTCCGCGTGTAAGTGCCACTGACGCAAAACCCAAACAGGGGAACTTCTCCATGTCCGGCTTCTCAAACGTCAATGACGCATACTTATCTAAGGTCAACGGCGGCTCAGCTGCCTCAATGCGCGATGCCTCTCCCAAAGCATACGCGATAGGCAAGTGCATATCCGGAATACCCAACTGCGCCTTGATTGCACCGTCAACAAATTCGACCATTGAGTGGACGATAGACTGAGGATGCACGACAGCCGTAATACGTTCAGGCTCAATATCAAACAACCAACGCGCCTCGATAATCTCAAACGCCTTGTTCAACATTGATGCCGAGTCAATAGTGATTTTTGCACCCATATTCCAGTTAGGATGACGCAACGCGTCAGCAGCCGTAGCATTGGCAATGCGCTCACGCTCCCATGTGCGGAACGGGCCGCCTGAAGCCGTGATAATCAACTGCTTGACAGCCTTCTTATCCTCTCCGACAAGACACTGATAGATAGCCGAATGTTCTGAGTCAACAGGATAGATGCGAGACTTCGACTTTGCCAACAACTGCTTGATATAAGCGCCAGCCACGACCAAAGTCTCCTTATTGGCAAGAGCAATATCCTTGTCAGCTGCGATAGCACGTATAGTAGGCTCAAGACCACTATAACCCACCGTAGCCGTCAGCACCATATCAACATCGTCACGTGCGGCGGCATCAGCCAAAGCCTTACTCCCCGCAGCCGTTTCGATGCCCAAAGGTGACAATTCGCGGTGTAACTTATCATAAAACTCATCACGACCGATGATAGCTAACGCAGGACGATGCACCTTAGCCAAAGCAATAAGATCATCGACCCTGCTACCCGCTGCGAGCACGGTAGCACGATACTTCTCCGGGTGAGCCCCGATTATGTCGAGAGACTGTCTGCCGATAGACCCGGTAGCACCGAGCACGGCGATATTCTTAATACGATTCACGGTAGTATATTGATGCTTGGTTATATACAATCAACAAAGGTACAAAATAATTACCAAATCCCCTCAGAAATTCATAAAAGTTATGAATTATGAATTTGAGTTATGAATTTCATCCCCCAACCCCCGGGACAAATGCCCCACGGACGACATCACCGGCGCGTGGCCCGCCTCTCTCGCGACAAAACCCACGGATG
>CAYYAA010000025.1:0-23866 GCA_964469875.1 uncultured Bacteroides sp. | reverse complement strand
CAAATTGTTGATATATAGGCCACTAACCCTTGTAAGTGTCAAACTCGGAAAGTTAGCGATTTTTTCCTTACTAACCAAACTTTTTCGCTCTTGAAAACGAGTTTGACAGAATAAGAAGCTATGTTTTTCTGTTTTGAAGTTAATTATTAGTGATAATTAATATTATTTTACATTATGGTTCGCCATTTGTGTAGGTGAATAGATAAGACCTTCAGGCGCATCTCGTCCCGCCTCATCAGTCAATACAAATGTAAACATCCACTTATTAAGCCGTACTATATCAGACGCAACTGATACATATGGTAATTTGATCAGCACTTTATTCCATCCTTTTTTTAGTTTTATTAGTAAGGGCGCTCTGTTGCAGAAATTTTCATTTTGCAAATCTTCCTCATTCGTAATTGTTTTGCCTGAATTTATCCATGTAGGCGGATTGATTATTGTATCGTTCATCCAAACACAAGAGCCTTTATAATCCCAGGTTCCGTTATTTGGCGCTTTATCTTTCTCGGAACGACCATAATTTTGAAATTCGATTTGTGCGCCAACAGTCTGTGATATAGGTGAATATATGTATGTATATGCGTATGCAGTTTGCCCAGTCTGTGTGTCTCCAAACAACCCCGGTATTGTTCTCCCCCATGTATGTCGTAGGTATATGCCGGCACCACGTACTATTTGTGTCCTATATATATCACCTTTGTAGTTGTAGCTATCTTTAAAATCCTCGTATTCAGGCTGAAAACTTGCTAACTTATCTCCATCGTTCGGAAAGCCATCAGTAATTGCCCATTGTACATTGGTTTGTTTTACGTATGGAATAGGCTCTTCTTTTAATGAATTATCTTTGTGAAACAAGAAACGTCGTTCCCAGTCACTAAAAGCATCATATTCTTCTCCTGAATTAGGTATATTAGTACCACCTTGTTCTATATATTGTTTTCCGCCTCCAATCCATGCTCTTTCAGCAACCGCTAACACATTTGCATATAGATTATTTTGTTTTATAATATCTTTTTCTGTGAGCGTTTTACGGTCATTCCAAAAGCATACTATGGAGCCGACGATATTTGAATTGCCTCTATCGCTATAGTAGATGTTGCTTTTATATATACCTGCCAAGTCTGCAAATACATCGAAGTGATTGGCATAGCTATATCGACAGTCTATATTCGGTAAATTATTTACGGCAGTGCCTTTAGTTGCCCACATTTGTGTCATATCAATTCCATTTGCTTTGCTTATTGAGAAGCCATTTGCCGGTTTGTTCCAACAGATGACTTTGAAGCCCATTTCGTGAATCTTAGCTGTCATTGTTGGCATAAAGTCGGCATCGGTAATGGTTGTTTCATCAGCACCTATGTGAATGTAAGGGCATCCTTTAAATACATCACCGACTTCAGTTAGAATATTTAATAGTTCTGCTTTACCTTCAGATGTTTGCATCTCATGCCCCATTGCTCTTTCAAAAGATTTGGAATGCCCCGGCATATCAATCTCAGGTATTATATTTATGCCGTTTTTCTTAGCCAAATTTACTAATTCCTTACATTGCTCTTGCGTGTAGTATTCACCCGGGTAGCGTATCATGTTTTCTGACCCGGTTAACTCCGGATATGCTTTTATCTCAAGTCTCCACGCTTGATTTTCCGTAAGATGCCAATGAAATGTATTAACCTTGAAATGAGCCAATAGTTTCACCTCTTTCTTGAGCTCGTCAAAAGAAATGAAAGAGCGACCAACATCATGCATATAGCCGCGAACTTTAAACGCAGGCCAATCTGTGATCGTAACATGTTCTAATTGCCCGTCAAGGCCCTCGGCGAGTTGCTGTAGCGTCTGAGTCGCTCTGATTACGCCAAGCCCAGTTATTGCTGTAATCTCAATGCTTGACGAACCTATAATTAGTGTGTATGATTCATTTCCATAACCTGATAATTCGTAATCATAACTTCCGCCTATACTTGTTACTAATCTTACAGAGACCGGCGTGCCTGACGAACATAATTCGCAATTATGTTCGGTGAAAAATTCTTTTAAAATCTCGCAGTTAGTTTCGTCTGAGATGCTAAATTTCCCTGACAGTGGTAATGTGCCTTCAGCCAATATTAACTGTTGCGGTTTTGGCAATAGTGTATTTACTGAAGCCATAGCAGTAGTAACTGATAATAAAGAGATGGCTATAAGTAATGGCTTTTTCATGGAGCTTATGTTAGAATTATGTGGTAAAAAATGTTACGGTATCGGATATGTTATCCAATACCGTAACACATAAATGAATTTATCGAATTACACCCATTGAGTGTAAGCGAAGTCTTGACGATGTGGCAACTCTGCATTCTTCGGATAGATGCGGAAGCCATATCTGAATACACCCGCATTAACGATTTCGTCTGTCAATGCGTAGGTGATGATGCTACCTTCTTCTTTAACGACTTTCAAATCGCGAGAGTACCAGAATCTTTCTTCGCCATTCTCTTGACGGAACACTACTTGTTCAACGCCAAGGTCACGACCGAGACCGTTTGTATCAACAACAACTTCTACATAGAATGATTGACCGGTTACGCCATTGATTCCCTCTCCGGTATTCTTGATATTGAGAACTTTAATGCCATCCCATGAAGATGCAACTTTCTCTTTCCAAGCTACGATTGATTTTGCAAGAGCGCAATTTTCAGCTTTCAAGCGGTTTGTACGCGCTGCCTCTTTGTTGTAGAAGCGGTCAATGTAATCATCAATCATGCGCTTCATTGTGAAGTGAGGCGCAATGTCGCCGATTGAACGCTTGATGTATTGAATCCACTCGGGAGAGTAACCCTTAGAGTTCTTTGCAAAGTATAAGGGCACGATTTCATTCTCAAGCATTGAGTAGATTGTTGCTGCATCAAGTTTGTCTTGTTGTGCTTGGTCTGTGAATGTGCGTTTGTCTGTCAAAGCCCAACCTGCTTGCTCGTTAAAGCGATAGCCTTCATACCACCAACCGTCGAGGACAGAGAAGTTAAGAACACCGTTCATTTCCGCCTTTTCGCCTGATGTACCGGATGCCTCTAATGGACGAGTCGGAGTGTTCAACCAGATATCAACACCGGTTACAAGACGTTTTGCTACTACCATATTGTAATCTTCCAAGAAGATAATCTTGCCAAGGAATTGAGGCATGTGAGATATCTCCATGATTCGCTTGATAAGTCCTTGACCTGCACCGTCTGCCGGGTGTGCCTTACCTGAGAATACAAATTGTACCGGGAACTTCTCGTTATTTACGATCTTAGCCAAACGGTCTAAGTCTGTGAAAAGTAGGTGAGCACGTTTGTATGTTGCAAAACGACGTGCAAAACCGATGATGAGCGCGTTGGGGTTGATGCGATCCAAAATGCTCATAACGGCTGACGGATCACCTTGATTAGCAAGCCATTTCTCTTTGAAGTCTTTCTTAACAAAGTTAATAAACTTGTTCTTCAAAGTGCAACGCATTTGCCAAATTTCCTCATCGGGAACATTGAAGATGCCTTTCCATGCTTCAGGATTGCTTTGGTCATCAAATACGCCCTTGCCGAGTTTTTGTGTGTAGAATGACTTCCATTCTGAAGCTGCCCATGTCGGCATGTGAACACCATTTGTAACATATCCCACATGACTTTCTTCCCATGTATAGCCCTTCCAGATGTTGGCAAACATTTTCTTAGAAACCTCACCGTGCAACCAGCTTACACCATTAGCTTCTTGGCAAGTGTTCAGAGCGAACACGCTCATGCTGAAGCGGTCGTTTGAGTCGGGATTCTCGCGACCCATATTCATGAGGTCTTGCCATGAAATGCCGAGACGACCGGGGTATTCGCCGAGATATTTACCAATCAGACCTTCATCAAAATAGTCATGACCTGCAGGAACAGGAGTATGTACAGTATATAGAGAAGATGAGCGAACTAATTCGAGCGCTACATTGAAAGACAAACCATTGCTTACATAATCTGTAAGGCGTTGGAGATTGAGCAATGCTGCGTGACCTTCATTACAGTGGTAAAGAGTAGAGTTAATGCCTAACTTTTTAAGCATTATTACGCCACCGATACCAAGCAAGTATTCTTGTTTGATACGATTCTCCCAATCACCTCCATAAAGTTGGTGTGTGATAGGACGGTCGAATTCACTGTTCATGTCGAAATCCGTATCAAGCAAGTAAAGTTTCATACGACCTACATTTACACGCCATACGTGACTGTAAATAGTACGACCGGGATAGGGAACTTCGATGATCATTGGACGACCATCCTTCTCCAAAACTTGTTCGATAGGAAGTTGGTTGAAGTTTTGAGCCTCGTAGTTAGCAATCTGTTGGCCATCCATGCTCAATGTTTGAGTGAAATAGCCAAAACGATACAAGAAACCGACTGCTGTCATATCAATGCAGCTGTCAGATGCCTCTTTGATATAGTCGCCGGCAAGGACACCAAGACCGCCGGAATAAATCTTTAAGCAGTTACACAAACCATATTCCATCGAGAAGTATGAGATAGATGGTACATCTTTGCGCATCGGCTTAGCCATATATGTCTTGAAATCGTCATAGACTTTCTTGATGCGTTGCATCATTGTACTGTCTGCGAGGATTTCTGCGATACGTTCTGATTGCAATTGTTGGATAACAATCACAGGGTTCTCACCTGATGAACGCCACAAATCAGGATTTAAATCGTGGAATAGTGCTTTAGCTTCGCTATTCCAAACCCACCATAGATTCTTGGCGAGTTCATCAAGTGGCTTTAGCTGAGTAGGTAGCTCTGCCTTGACTGTGATGTCACGCCAAACGGGTGCATTGGTATTGCTTACCGAAAGTTTCATAAATTGTTAAGTTATAGTTCCAGTTTTTGTTTAGTATTATATAATCTACACTTGAATTTTAGTTATTCATTTATTGTGGTTTATGTTTGTTAATAGCCACAGCATACGCCGTGTCATATTCATTCATAAAACAGTTCCATGCTGCTAAGTCTGATAGTTTAGCTGCTGCACTGCGAACTGCTGTCCTTGCTTTTGATGACATCGTAATAAGTGATAACAAATCGAGAGAGATGCCTTGACAAACTGTCGCATAATTGCTGTCAGTTCGTTCATGCACGCGTACACCACTCTTCTTGAAGTCGCTTGCTGATGTTGAGAGCACCCACTGTCCGAAACCCGCTAATGTGGTTGTGATGGTTGGTACGCTGAATGCTATACTCTCAAGAGGAGTGTAGCCCCACGGCTCGTAGTATGATGAAAATATTGTCGCATCAAAGCCGGGAAGCAAATCATAATAGGATTTATTGAATATACCGTCCGTACCATTAAGATAGCAAGGTACATATATTATCGTTAATTTGGTATTTGCATCGTTATTGAACTGTAATTGATGCAAACGAGAATTGATTGGGTCTTCATTATAATTATGAAGCCAGTGAGTCAACACCGGATCACATAATCTATCTTGGATATTGTTCTGTAAAGCCTCTTTTAAGTCTTGACGGGCTCCTGCTGACCATGCCGGCACCATAACATAAGCCAAAACGCGATTCGGCAATTGAGCGTGTCGCAGTATGTCCATTGAATCAAGAAACATATCAAGACCTTTATTGCGATATTCGCATCTGCCGGATGTGGCTAAGATAAACGTCGAATCGTCGAATGATATGCCGGTTAGTGATGTAGCTACACTGAGCAACGACTGTCTTGCAGATTTGCGCGCTACATTATACTTTGCTTTTACTGGCACAAAATCTTTCTCAAACCCGTTTGGCGTAACAACATCCGGGCGCCTCTCTAACAACTGTTCACATTCGCGCGCAGTTACTTCGCTAACCGTTGTGAAAGCATCAGCTTCATGTGCTGCTGTCTTTTCAAGAGAGTGCTTAGCTTCCATATTAAGTTCACGCGCCATCTGATCGCCATTATATTTATTTAAATAATCATACAATGGTTTGTTGTTGCCGCAAATGCTGCGTCCAATGCTTGTTGCGTGAGTAGTAAATACCGTTGCGACTTGTGGAAGTTTATCTTTAACGTATAATAGACCCATACCAGTTGTCCATTCGTCAAAGTGTGCTATTACGTTACCTTTGGGCTTTTTGAAGTTTAGGATGCTTTCAATAACCATACCCGCAGCACGAGCGAATGCGCAACCTTCATCATAATCGCCGTATGCGTGCAGTGAGTCTACGCCAAACCTCTCCCACATATGACCGTAAAACTGATCCTTGTCGGCATACAAGCTGTCAAACTTTACTAATATAGCAATGGGGCGACCGGGTACATCCCAACGCCCTACCCTAACTTTTAAATTTGACGGAAGAGTTATATTTTCATGCCATTCAGACAGTAATGTTTTAGATTCTATAAAGAAAGGAGATGGATTTTCATCTGTCCACACATCCGGCCCTATAAAGATAACTCTATCATTATATTTATGTTGTAGTGTTTGAGCCTTTGTTGATAAGACAGTGTAGATACCACCGACCTTATTGCAAACCTCCCAAGAGGTCTCAAAAAGTATTTCAACTTTCACTTTACTGATACCCATATTTTGGATTTGTGATTTTGTTTCGCAAAGTTAGTAAAAAAAATAAGATTTCCAAAGATATTAAAGCAAATAATCCCTATGCAATCTCTTTGCTAATCAATCACAATGCGCTGTAAATAGACTGTAACTATACAGAAACGGCATCAGAACAATTTCGCTCTGATGCCGCCCATTTAGTTTAAACCTTATTAATTTTTACTTGCCAAGACGTTTTTGTACATCTTCAAGTTTTTTCTCATCGTGAAGGTTATAGTAGACATTTTCGAGGTAACGAAGAGCATCTGTGTTTTCTTCGTTAACATTGTATGCATTCTCCAAATATTCGGCTGCTTCTTGGAATACAGGGCGAATCTTGCTGTTGAAGTATGCTTCTGCTTCCTTGGGAGTAACAGGCGCTTGGTCGCTAAGTGCGTATGCGTCCTCGCAAAGTGCCTTGCCATAATAGAATAATGCTGACGCATTGTAGCTGTCGATGTCTAACGCTTTCTTGTATGAAGCCTTAGCTTGTTCGCGGTTTTCCTTCTGTTCATTAAGGATACCTTGCATTACGTAATATTGAGCATTGTTGGGATTTGCTGCGATAGCCTCCTCAATAGTTGCGAATGCTTTATCGTAATCTTTGTTATTAACGTAGGTGTTAATCATGTAGCCGATGTAGTTCGGATCTTCGTTACCATAAAGAGGTTGTGCCTCTTTAGCAATTTGAAAGACAGCGTCATCATTTTTAGCTGCTACAGCTACGGCAATAGCATAATCATAGAGATTCTTCTTAGTATAACCTTTATCTTTTGCTTTAATAAAGGCTTGGAGTGCTAAGTCAAATTTGTCAGTTTGCCATGCAGCCAATGCTTGATTATACATGATTTCTGCGAGCATTGTGTCTGCCGGGACATTGATTGTCTTTGCATAAGAAGGGTCTTCTGCGAGGCTCAAGTAAATTTCCCAAGATTTGTAAGCATTGTCAAATTCCTTAACGCCCCAAAGATCAACAGCGGCGTTATTGTAGTCTTGGAAGTGACCTGCTAAAGTATTGCGAATTTCTTTGCTATACTTGGGCTTGATTTTACCCTTTTCGTCAGGCAGTGAGTCTAATGGAAGAGCCTTGGTAAAGTATTCGTAGCCATCTAACAAGTCGTGTGCCATTGTTACTGTACCATTCTCAGGAAGCTGGTTGAACGCTTTCTTTGCAAGTAAATCATCATACTGCTTGAATGCGGTCTTACCGGGGATATACCAAGTATTAGCTTGGTTCGCAGTTTCGGGATCGGTGAAAGCCGGTGTGATGATTTTCACAACTTCACTCACATCAGCACCACTTTTCATGGCTCTTTCGGCGTCTTTAACGACAGCTTGTTGTGCAGACATGGTAGTAGCTGCAAGCAAGCACGCACTTAAGATACTGATTTTCTTCATAATTAATTCTGAGTTATTATGATAAATTTAGGTTGGTTATTCTTCTGATTCATCGTTAGCGTCATCTTCGACTTCTTCAACGTCTGACTCTTCGCTAACTATCGGTTCATCAATCATATCGGGAAGTTCTTCACCCTCTACGATTTCTTCGACTTCCTCTTCAGGGTCTGCATCAACACAGCATACAGATGCGATAACATCGTTACGCTTGTCGAGGTTGATAATCCTTACGCCTTGGGTTGCGCGACCCATCACACGAACAGATGCTACGTGGATGCGGAGCGTTATTCCAGACTTGTTGATAATAACAAGGTCATTGTCATCATTTACACTCTTGAATGCTACCAAACGGCCGGTCTTTTCGGTTACATTCATTGTCTTCACACCCTTACCACCACGATTAGTAATGCGGTAGTAGTCGAGCAATGAGCGTTTGCCGAAGCCTTCTTGTGACAATACCATGACATTGTTGTCTGCATCCTCGTGCATTGCGATAAGTCCGATAACGGCATCATCGCCACCATCAAGTTTCATGCCACGAACACCGGTGCTGACACGTCCCATACTACGTAATTTGGATTCGTGGAAGCGGATTGCGCGTCCATTGCGATTTGCAAGTAAAATTTCAGAATTGCCATCGGTGAGCTCTACGCCGATAAGTCTGTCTCCTTCACGAATAACAATTGCCTTCTTGCCTTTCGCCATGACGCGAGCATATTCTGTAAGAGATGTTTTCTTGACAATACCATTTGCTGTCGCAAAGACGAGGTAGTGAGATCCTGTGAACTCAGGATCATCAAGCTGTTTGCATCGAATGAATGCGTTTACTTGATCGCCTTGTTCGATGTTTAACAAGTTTTGTAATGCACGACCTTTACTGTTCTTCGCACCTTCCGGCAACTCATAGACCTTCATCTTATACACCAAACCTTTGTCTGTAAAGAACAGCATTGTGTTGTGCATTGACGCTGTGTAGATATGTTCGATGAAATCTGTATCGCGAGTATCGCTACCTTTCGCACCGACACCACCACGATTTTGTGCTCTGAATTCTGCCAAAGGTGTACGCTTGATATAGCCGAGGTGTGAGATGGTGATAATCATATCGTCATCTGCATAGAAGTCTTCGGCATTGAAATCACCTGCGGTATAGTCAATGTCTGTACGACGGTCATCGCCATATTGGTCGCGAATTTCAATTAACTCGCTCTTGATTAACTCGCGGCAAACGTGATCGTCATTAAGTATAAGCTCAAGTTCTGCAATGCGTTGCTCGATTGCTTTGTAGTCCTCTTCAAGCTTGTTCTGCTCAAGTTTAGCGAGCTTGCGAAGTTGCATATCGAGAATGGCTGTAGTCTGAGCATCGCTGAGACCAAAACGCTCCATGAGCTTTTGTTTGGCAGTATCTGCGCTTTCTGAAGACCTTATTATGTGGATTACTTCGTCAATATTTTGAGAAGCAATGATTAATCCTTCGAGAATGTGAGCGCGTTCTTGCGCCTTGCCAAGTTCAAAACGTGTACGGCGAATGACTACTTCATGACGGTGTGCAACAAATGACTCAAGTATTTCTTTAAGGTTCAGAGTCTTAGGTCTGCCATTAACCAATGCAACATTATTCACACTGAATGATGCTTGCATTTGAGTCATTTTATACAACTTATTGAGAACTACATTGGCATTTGCATCGCTCTTTAATTTGATAACAATGCGCATACCTTTATAGTCACTCTCATCATTTATATCAGCAATGCCATCAAGTTTCTTATCATTTACAAGCTCTGCTATATATTTGATAAGTTCTGCCTTATTTACACCGTAAGGTATTTCCTTAACAATGATTGATTCGTGATTTGCATCTGTCTCAATCTCAGCTTTAGCTCGGATAACGATGCGACCGCGACCTGTTTCGTATGCTTCTTTTACACCGCTGTAACCATAGATTGTACCACCTGTTGGGAAGTCAGGAGCTGTGATTATCTTCATCAATTCCGGAATGGTAATCTCAGGATTATCAACTACAGCCACTGATGCATTAATAGCCTCGGTGAGATTGTGAGGCGGCATATTCGTAGCCATACCTACTGCAATGCCTGAAGCTCCATTAACTAACAAGTTGGGAAAACGTGTAGGAAGTACAACCGGCTCTTTGCGTGAGTTATCATAGTTCGGTTGGAAGTCTACGGTATCTGAATAGATATCACGAAGCATTTCTTCTCCCATTTGTGATAAACGCACTTCAGTGTAACGCATTGCCGCTGCAGAATCACCATCCACAGAGCCGAAGTTACCATGGCCATCGACCAATGTATATCTTAATGACCAATCTTGCGCCATACGCACAACTGTACCATAGATTGAAGAGTCACCATGCGGGTGATACTTACCCATAACTTCTCCGACGCAGTTGGCTGATTTCTTATGAGGTTTATTGCTTGTATTGCCCATCTCATTCATACCGTAGAGCACGCGTCTATGCACGGGCTTCATACCGTCACGAACATCAGGAAGGGCACGCGACACGATTACCGACATTGAGTAGTCGATATATGCCGACTTCATTTCGTTTTCGATGTTGATTTTTAGTATTCGGTCTTCTTCCAACATACTATAATAATATATTAATTAGTCTGTTAACACATCAGTCATGGCTTTAATTGGTTGAATAAAGCATAATATGACCGACTATTTTGTGCAAAAATATCACACAAAGGTAAGATTTTTTTTTGAAACAACATATCATTTATCTCTTTAGAACGTAATTTTTTTCAAGTTGAACATTCTTTTGCATCTATTGTATCGGCTCACAAGCGAATATGGCATAAAGATTGATTGTTGAATTAATGTATCACGTATTATGTATATTTTAGTCGATATATTTTTATACAACCCAAAAAACGTGTAAAATTAATATGTGTTGTCAGATATTTTCGCTAAATTTGCAATGAAGGTTTTGCCGTATTAGAGTTGGCACAATAATTGCTAACTCCATTTTAAAACAAAATCTCTAACCTCTATGTTTATTCATAGTAGTTAATGACGAATATATAATGGATAATAAATTTACAAGGCGAGTTCAAAAGGTCCTTGAACAATCAAGAGACGAAGCGGTGAAGCATAATAGCAGTATCATTTCACCGACACACATCTTATTGGCTCTCATGAAAGATGAGGTCGCATCGGCAACTATGCGCGCGGCTTGCAACGATCAAGATCTTTTTGACGATTTATGCCAACAATTTGATAACGTATTATTTGAAAATACAAATAATGCTGACACACAACTCAGAGCAAGTGATTTGTCTAACCGTATCATCAAATTAAGTATGCTCGAAGCTCGTATGCTTAAGGCAGATGCTATTGATTCGGTTCATTTACTATTAGCTCTATTTCATAATTTTGAGGTTCAAAATATGACAATAATTCAACCGTTCATAAATGCCGGTATTACCTATGAACACCTTTATGAAATATGCGCTCGTAAGTCAAATGAAGAAAAGCCAACGGCAACTGCCGGTTTTGACGATGAACCTGAAGAAAAAGAGAATCAAGATAAAAAACGTGATTCTTTAAGAGAACAAGGTCAGGGCAGAACTTCGTCACGACAAAATGGCAGGTCTTCCTCTGATACCCCTATGCTTAATAAGTACGGTCATGATTTAACCCTCGCCGCACAAGAAAATCGCCTCGACCCTGTAGTCGGTCGCGAAGTAGAAATAGAACGAGTCGCACAGATTCTGAGCCGACGTAAGAAAAACAACCCTGTTCTCATTGGTGAACCCGGTGTAGGCAAATCTGCAATCGTCGAAGGCTTGGCTATCCGCATCGTGCAGAAGAAAGTGTCGCGTATCCTATTCAATAAACGTGTTATTTCGCTTGATTTAGCATCCGTTGTTGCAGGGACAAAATATCGCGGCGAATTTGAAGAACGTATTAAGGCTATATTAAACGAATTAGCTAAAACGCCAAATGTTATCTTGTTTATTGACGAGATTCACACTATAGTTGGAGCAGGTAACGCCCAAGGCTCAATGGATGCTGCAAACATCCTTAAACCTGCGCTCGCACGTGGCGAAATACAATGCATTGGCGCTACAACTCTCGATGAATATCGTACAAACATAGAGAAAGATGGTGCGCTTGAGCGTCGTTTCCAAAAAGTTATGGTTGAGCCTACTTCATCTGAAGAAACGCTTACTATACTCAATAACATTAAGTCTAAATATGAAGAGCATCATAATGTTACGTATACTGATGCCGCCCTACAAGCGTGTGTTAAGCTAACTGAAAGGTACATTAGTGATCGCAACTTCCCGGATAAGGCTATTGATGCTTTGGACGAAGCAGGCTCTCGTGTACATATTACTAATGTCGATGTCCCCGAAGAAATAGAGAATCTTGAACGTGAAATAGAGCAGATTAACAATGAAAAGCGTGCAGCAGCAGATGCTCATAACTTTCATCTTGCAACAACGCTGCGTAATCGTGCTCAACAACTTTCTGAAAATCTTGATGACGCAAAACGTCGTTGGGAAGAAAATTTGGCGAATAACAGAGTATTAGTAGACGAAGACAAAGTAGCTGAAGTTGTTGCCATGATGACAGGTGTCCCTGTACAGCGCATCGCCCAAGCTGAAGGAAAACGCCTGCTTGAAATGGGACCAACCATTCAAGGCTCCGTTATTGGTCAAGATGAAGCCGTTAAGAAAGTAGTCAAAGCTATTCAGCGTAACAGACTCGGACTTAAAGACCCAAATAAGCCAATTGGTGTATTCATGTTCCTTGGACCAACCGGTGTTGGTAAAACTTATCTCGCGAAAAAATTAGCAGAATATCTATTTGATTCTGCTGAGACTCTGATTCGCATTGACATGAGTGAATATATGGAGAAATTTACCGTGTCACGCCTTGTTGGAGCTCCTCCGGGATATGTCGGATATGAGGAAGGCGGTCAACTGACTGAACGTGTAAGACGTCACCCCTACTCCGTTATATTACTCGATGAAATTGAGAAGGCACATCCAGATGTGTTTAACTTGCTTCTTCAAGTGATGGATGAAGGACGCCTGACTGACAGCCTTGGCAGACGTATCGATTTTAAGAATACAATTATTATAATGACAAGCAATATCGGCACACGACAGCTCAAAGATTTCGGCTCTGGTGTCGGTTTTGCGACTCCGAGTACTACCGATAAAGAGTACTCTCATGGAGTTCTGCAGAAAGCACTTAACAAAGCGTTCTCTCCGGAATTTTTAAATCGCATTGACGATATTATCATGTTTGATCAGCTTGACCGTAATGCGATTTATAGAATCATCGATTTGGAACTCAAAGGGTTCTATCATCGTCTCTCCGAATTGGGTTATACCCTAACTCTTAGTGATGAAGCCAAAAACTTCATTGCATCTAAAGGCTATGATTCGCAGTTTGGAGCTCGTCCGCTAAAACGTGCTATCCAGAAGTATCTTGAAGACGAATTGGCAGATCTTATTCTTAATGCTAATCTTTTGCCCGGTAACGAGGTTATCGTTGATTATAATCGTGAAACTGAGCGCATTGAGACTAAAGTTATTGATCTTAAATTGCCATCGCCAACCGAGCCGACGCTGATCACGGCTGATGCTGATGCTGACAATTCTGCCGATTAGTCAGTGCCACGGTGAACTTTTGTCAGTTCATCTAACCTTATTTAACAGAAAAATGTCACATTTCTAATGTGGCATTTTTTTTGCAGTTGTTATAGCGTTATATTGATACTAACTACAATAACATAAACTATCATGCAAAAAGGAACAATCGGGGTAACGACCGAAAACATCTTCCCCGTTATCAAAAAATTCTTATATAGCGATCACGAAATTTTCCTACGTGAGATTGTGTCAAATGCTATTGACGCAACGCAAAAAATCCGCACACTTTCGTCATGCGGTGAATTCAAAGGTGAATTGGGCGAACTCAATGTCAAGGTGACAATTGATAAGGAAGCCGGTACTCTGACTGTGAGCGATAATGGCCTTGGTATGGATGCTGATGATATTGATAAATATATTAATCAGATCGCTTTCTCTGGCGCTGAAGAATTCTTGTCTAAATACAAAGAGAATGCTAATTCCATTATTGGTCACTTTGGTTTGGGCTTCTATTCTGCGTTCATGGTCTCAAAAAAGGTTGTGATCAATTCACTTAGCTATAAAGATGGCGCTAAAGCAGTTAAGTGGGAATGTGACGGTTCTCCTGAATATTCAATGACCGAAGGCAGTCGTGACCATAGAGGTACTGATATCACTCTTTATATTGACGATGATAACAAGGAATTCCTTGAACAAGCTCGCATTGATACTCTGCTCAAGAAATATTGCCGATTCTTGCCTGTCCCGGTAATTAGTGGCAAAGAACAAGAATGGCGTGATGGCAAATATGTTGATACTGACAAAGACAAAGTTATCAACAGCACTGCGCCACTCTGGACTAAGAAACCGTCAGAGCTCAAAGATGAAGACTATCGAAACTTCTATCACGAGCTTTATCCCGGTCAAGATGATCCTCTGTTCTGGATTCACCTAAATGTAGACTATCCGTTTACATTGACCGGCATATTGTTCTTCCCTAAAATCAAGAACAACTTTGAGATCACCAAGAATCGTATCCAACTCTACTGTAATCAAGTATTCGTTACCGATTCGGTTGAAGGTGTTGTGCCTGAATTTATGATGCTGATGCAAGGCGTAATTGATTCACCGGACATTCCTCTTAACGTATCACGCTCATACCTCCAAAGCGATAGCGCCGTTAAGAAGATTTCTTCTTACATCACAAAGAAAGTTGCTTCTCGTTTGGAGGACATCTTTAAAAACGATCGTAAAGACTTTGAAACCAAATGGGATGACATCAAAATCTTTATCGAATATGGTATGTTGACTGACGAAAAATTCTGTGAGTCAGCATTGAAGTTCGTTATGCTCAAAGATACCGAGGATCGTCACTTCACATTGGACGAGTACAAAACTCTTGTCGAGGCAGAACAAACGGATAAAAATGGCAATGTCATCTATCTCTATGCAACCGATAAGGTTTCTCAGTTCAACTACATTAAAGCTGCATCGGATAAAGGCTACGATGTTTTGTTGATGGACGGTCAGCTTGACAGCCACTTCGTTGGTCTACTCGAAAACAAATTGGAGAAAACTCAACTCGTACGTGTCGATGCTGACGTTGTCGAAAATCTCATCGTTAAAAACGACCGTAAATCAGCCGAACTTACAGATGTGCAACGCAGCATCTTGACCGAGGCATTCCATTCTCAAACTCCAACTGTTGACAAAGCACAGTTCCTCGTAACTTTTGAAGCGCTGTCAACCAACGATATGCCTATCGTGATTACTCAAAATGAGTATATGCGCCGCATGAAAGACATGGCGGCACTCCAACCCGGAATGAGCTTCTATGGCGAAATGCCTGACAGCTATAATCTCGTCGTTAACACAGAACATCCTCTTATCGTAAAGATTCGTCAAGATGCTGACTCGGCACTTACCGAACAAATTAAACCCATTGACGAGACCATCAAGTCTGACAATAGCGAGATTGAAAAGTTACGCAAAGACTCCAACGCTGAAAATGACCAAAAGGTAAAAGACCTTGAAAAAACAGTCAGCGATAATCGCGCTCGTCAAAACTCTATTATTGACGATTACGCTAAGACACAACCAATCATTAAACAACTCATTGACCTTGCTTTGCTTGGTAATGGCTTATTGCGTGGCGCAGATTTAAGCGCATTTATTCATCGCTCTGTTGATATGATTAAATAAACATAATTTGACAATCCATTGCTTATTAGCCTGTGCTATTTTAATATTAGAGATAGCACAGGCTAATCTTATTTCATGATCGTATAATTCCGCATTCACATTATTTAATCGCTTTGTACTTACCAATCGAGAGAATATTTGTTATCTTTGTAAAATGGTTTCCGCATTGTTGAAATTCACTTACCATATATGACAAACTCAACAACAAACTCATCTCCGGCTGCCCTCGGCTCAAAAACTATCGGTCAATTACTCTTACAGTATTCTTTACCGGCAGTAATTGCCAGTGTCGCTACATCTCTTTATAATATAATTGATAGTATATTTATAGGACGTGGCGTTGGTGCAATGGCTATCTCAGGATTGGCTATCACTTTCCCATTGATGAATCTTGTTATTGGATTCTGTACTCTTATTGCTGTTGGTGGTGCAACAATAAGCTCAATATTTCTCGGACAGAAGAACCATGCCAAGGCAAGTGAAACGCTCAAAAGCGTTACCATTTTATGTTTGATTCATGCCATCATATTTGGTGGGTTGACATTACTATTCCTTGATCCGATACTTTATTTCTTCGGAGCAACAGCAGGCACTATTCAATATGCTCGTGAATTTATGAGAGTGATTTTACTCGGGACACCAATCTCTTATGTTTTCATCGGTTTGAATAACCTTATGCGAGCAACAGGATACCCTAAAAAAGCTATGATTTCTGCCCTATTATCTGTGGGCGTAAATATAATTTTAGCCCCGATATTTATCTTTATTTTCAATTGGGGTATCGCAGGCGCAGCTTTAGCTACGATTTGCGCTCAATTTTGCGCATTTATATGGGTACTCTCTCACTTCATCTCCAAAAAAAGTTATGTTCATTATAGCCATACCAAAAATATCATTTCATCAGCCATATTAAAACGAATTTATGCTATAGGCCTATCGCCTTTCCTTATGAATTGCTGTGCCTGTTTGGTGGTAGTATTCTTAAATAAAGCATTGTTGACTTATGCCGAGTCAGATGGAAATATTGCAGTTGGTGCTTATGGCATAATTAACCGAACGACAATGTTTTTTGTTATGATTATTTTCGGCATCACACAAGGTATGCAACCTATACTTGGCTACAATCTTGGAGCGGGAAATTGGGAACGCGTAAAAGAAACTTTACGAAAAGGCATCTTTATAGCCTCATGTGTCGCACTCATCGGTTGGCTATTAACAGAGAGTTTCCCTGACTTCCTCAGTAGTATGTTCACAACAGATAAGGCGATGATAGAAATAGCACGCACTGGTTTTAGAATATATTTTATCTGCTTCCCTTTAGTCGGAGCGCAGATTGTGATTCAAAACTTCTTCCAATCAATCGGTATGCCAAAACTCTCAATATTCCTTTCTCTCACACGACAACTCATATTCTTATTGCCATTGTTATGGACTTTACCTCGAATCTTTGGCGTAAAAGGAGTTTGGCTAAGCATGGCAGGTGGTGATACTTTAGCATTTGTCCTTGCACTTATTACAATAACAATAATAACGCGACGTCAAGAGCGTAAACTCAATAATATTTAATATGATTAAGCAATTAACTCTCAGTATTCCACCGGAAATAGCTTATGAGCCGGAACGCCTAAAATTTAAAATAGCAGCTGATTTAGATATCTCGCCTGAAAGAATTTTACGTACCGATATAATTAGACGCTCCATTGATGCTCGCAAACGAAATATCTTAGTTAATATTGCTGTCATTGCACACATTGATGAGATTGACATGACTGCAGTTGAACCTAAGCCTATTATATATCCGAATGTTTCAAACTCCAAACAAGTCGTTGTCGTTGGAGCTGGTCCAGCCGGATTATTTGCTGCCCTACAACTTATTGAATTAGGTCTCCGACCTATCGTACTTGAACGTGGCAAAGATGTAGATTCGCGTCGCCGTGACCTCGCAAAAATCAATCGAGAGAGTATTGTAGACCCGGAATCCAATTATTGCTTCGGCGAAGGTGGCGCCGGTGCCTACTCTGATGGCAAATTATATACTCGCAGCAAAAAACGCGGCCCTGTTGACAAAGTATTGCAAATATTCTATCAGCATGGAGCTCAGCGCGACATTCTCGTTGATTCACATCCTCATATTGGAACTGATAGGTTGCCTGAAGTCATTAAGTCTATTCGTCAAACTATTATTAACTCCGGCGGTGAAGTGCGATTCTGTACCAAAGTAACTGGACTAATTTTAACTGACAACAAAGAAGTTTGTGGAGTTAAGACTGCAAGCGGTGAAACTATTTCAGGTAAAGTAATATTAGCAACCGGACATTCCGCTCGCGATGTATATGGTATGTTGCATGACAATGGATATGCTCTTGAACCTAAAGGCATCGCAGTCGGTGTGAGACTTGAACATCCCCAACAACTTATTGACTCTATACAATACCACAACCCTAAAGGACGTGGTAAATATTTGCCGGCAGCAGAATATTCAATGCTAACTCGCGTAAAAGATCGTGCTGTTTATTCATTCTGTATGTGCCCGGGCGGTTTCATTATTCCTGCTGCAAGCGAGCCGGGACAATTAGTTGTTAATGGTATGTCACCATCAAATCGTGGCACTCGTTGGGCTAATTCTGGCATGGTAGTCGAAATCCTTCCTGATGACCTGCCGGAATATAACCAATACGGTGACTTGAAAATGATGTATTTTCAACAGGATATTGAACATAACTTTTCTGAAGCAGCAAAAGGCACTCAGCAAGCGCCTGCTCAACGTATGGTCGATTTTGTTAATTCGCGCCTTTCAAAAACATTGCCTGAGACATCTTATGCCCCGGGACTTTTCTCAGAACGTATTGACTTGCTTTTGCCTCAATTTGTTGCAAAAAGGCTCCAAAAAGGATTCGAGGACTTCGGCCGCAAAGCTCACGGCTTTTTGACTAATGAAGCTGTGCTAATTGGTGATGAAACAAGAACATCATCTCCTGTTCGCATACCACGTGATAAGGAAAGTTTTGTACACATTAATACCCCGGGATTATATCCATGTGGTGAAGGTGCAGGCTATGCAGGCGGAATTGTTTCGGCTGCAATTGACGGTATCAGGTGTGCCGAAGCTCTTGCTAAAACCCTTTAACCACCATAAGGCTCAACGTGGCTGTTCACAATTGTATTTTGACCATAGCGAGTGCGTATCTCACGCTCAATATTCGTCGCTATGTCATGTGCAGCACGTAACGTAATATCGGGGTCTACTTTTATGTGAAAATCTATAATAATCGTATTGCCATTTTGTCTCGTGCGTAAATGGTGATACGATTTTACTCCTTCAGTCGCTACGATGATGTTACGTATCTCATCTATCATGTCGATTGGTAAAGCACTCTCAAGTAGTTCCATGATTGCAGGCTTGCCTATACTATATGCCGATACAACAATAAATAGACTGATAATAACCGTTGCAATAGGATCAAGTATTAGCCAATCACTACCTAAGAATATCGCTCCACCTATGCCTATTACTGTGGCAACACTTGACAGCGCATCTGTTCGGTGATGCCATGCGTTGGCTATCAGCGCCCCTGACTTTATACGTTTACCTGTCTTTACTGTCAATTGATAAAGCCATTCCTTGCTGAGTATAGACACTATCGCTATCCATAAAGTAATCATTGTAGGTTTAACCAATTGCTCCCCATGTAATGACATTACTATGGAGTCAATACCATTATAGCCTATGCCTAAACCTACAACAGCCAATGCCATTGCAACTAATAATGTCGCTAATACCTCATATTTGCCATAGCCGTAGGGATGCTGATTATCAGCTCGCCTATGGGCTATGCCAATAAATATTATTACTATGATATCTGTGGCAAAATCGCTTAGCGAGTGTATACCGTCTGCAAATAGTGCATCACTTTGCCCGAATAAACCGCCTAATATTTTCGTTCCTGCTAAAATGGCATTTACAGCAAAGCCTATCCACGTTATGCGACGCGCTATCCGTACTATCTGCTTGTCTTCTATGGTATTAAGCATAGTGTTCTAATTTATTCGCCCGGAGCAATCTCGCTGATTGAGCGCATTTCACTATATTCCGCCCATTCCGGGTCATTTTCGGCTGCTATTTCTAATGGAAGCAATGGCAACTCTGATAACGCCTCGTTTAGCTTCCTACCAAAAATATTTGTACTAAGTGTATAGAAAACCCAATTTCTCTCTCCTGCACCGGTGTAGATGCCGGTTAGGACTGCTATCGGGTCTTTGTCAAATG
This sequence comes from uncultured Bacteroides sp., assembly GCA_964469875.1. Classification (GTDB taxonomy): domain Bacteria; phylum Bacteroidota; class Bacteroidia; order Bacteroidales; family Muribaculaceae; genus CAG-873. Next base: position 3,813 of record CAYYAA010000025.1, on the reverse strand, counting down.
TCTCATTTAATGCGTCTGTGACATTCCCCATCATTTCTGCAGTTTGCTCGTCAGGCATACCTGCATCTGCATATTTCCATGTGATATCTATGCGAATAGAGTATCTCGGATTATTCCTGAAAGTATCTATATCTCTTCGGCCTGTCACCATTATCAACTGTCCATCCTGACTTTCTGTAGGTGAAGTCCACCAATCATTTTTCTCAGCCATAATAATTATAATTTTAGAATTATCAAGTAGTTATTAAAGCAAGAGAGAGTTGCAGCTTTTAAGTGCAACTCTCTCGGTATAAAGTCCACATCAAAGGATAAGATGAAACTCCGAAAAGACAGGATTTGAGTGCTCGCCGCCCTTTGTAATCCGTCCGGCATTTAAGCACATTACCCAAAGGCAATGTTGAGGCCCGCCATCGGTCGACTAAGCTGTTCTCGGCATTTCATAATAATTTGAAGAGTTTCCCAATCCACTTTGATGTGGTAGTTCTTCGATGTAGTGGCTCTCTCGCCTTTATTATTATAACGCAAAGTTACGGAAAATTGTTTTAAAAAGCAAACCAATATGCGGCTTTTTTGCCGTTAATTGTTACTTTTAACCTCATTAACGTAATATTGGTTAAACTCTGAGATAGCACTCTCTATTTTTAGAATCCGCGGATACCCATTACTTGACGTACCTCAGCAAGTGTCGCTGCCGCACGTGCGCGTGCTCGCTCTGCTCCTTGTCGTACCACGCGGCGCAAGTAATCTTCATCTGCAAGTATATCGCTAACTCTTTCTCTGATAGGTGTTGTTACGCGGAGTATATCTTCTGCCAACTGCTTTTTCAGATCTCCATATCTAATAGAACAATCAGCATACGCTTCGCGGTATTGGGCTACTACATCAGGCTCTGATGTGAGTTCCAATAACGTAAATAAATTAGCTATTGGCGTGCTCATTGGTGAATTAGGCGCTTGTGGACCTTCATCTGTTACTGCTCGCATAACTTTCTTTCTTAAGACTTTTGGATCATCTGTTAGATAGATGCAGTTACCTTCGCTTTTGCCCATCTTGCCCGAACCATCCAATCCGGGAACTTTTACAGGTGCACCACCAAAGTCAAAACTTTCGGGCTCGGGGAACAAGTCTACGCCATAGAATGAATTAAAACGGCGTGCAAATCGACGAGTCAATTCCAAATGCTGCAATTGGTCTTTCCCTACAGGCACCTTTGTAGCTTTCTGTATCAAAATATCTACCGCCATTAATGTCGGATATGTCAATAGTCCGGCGTTAACACGCTTGTTGGTCTCAGAACCTATAATTTGACGCTCTATTGCCTCATCATCCCCCGCAGATGCATCCTCGCCGGGAGCTGCTAAGCCAAGTGCTTTACGCGCCTTATCTTTGAATGATGCTGTTCTCATCAATTCTCCGATGCCAACGTGCATATTGAGCAACAAGTACATCTCGGGTATTTCCGGAATATCACTTTGCACAAAGATTGTAGCCTTCTCCGGGTCTAATCCGGCAGCAAGATACTCCGCAAGAATTGATTTTACATTTGAGTGTAACTCTGTAGGACTGGGATTTGTGGTCAGCGCATGAAGGTCGGCAATAAAGAAATTGCAGTCATAGTCATCCTGCATCTTAATGAACTTGCTCAATGCACCATAATAGTTGCCAAGATGCAAGTTGCCGGTTGAACGAATACCGCTAACTACTATTTCGCGTTTTGATGATTCTGTAGTCATATTGGTTAAGTGTAATTTTATTTTGTACAAAAGTACATAAAATTTTACGATTATGTATATAAGTCTTTTGCCTTTTTATTTTAACTGTTTGGCAATGCTACTGAAACAGCTTTTGCCAAATAATAACATCTTCGTATGTACCGCCTTTACGTCGTAGCCATGAACGCAGCTTCCCACAACTTTTAAAGCCGGCTGACTTAAATAAGGCGCAAGACGCTTTATTCTCTATAGATGTAAGTGCCACTAACTGGTGCATACCTATTGCCTCCACTGCATATCTCTCAGTTAAAGCTATAGCCTTCAGCGCATAATGCTTATCTCGATATTCCTCAGCTATATATATGCCGAGATATGCCCTGCGGTCTGATGGAGAAAAATCAAATATGTCAATTGTACCAACCTGCTTGCCACTCTCATTTTCAGTGATAATAAAACGCATCTGTTTTGCAGCAAAAATATCGGCATCATAATTCTGTATATACTGCCATAACTGATGTCGCGACAATGGTGATGTTGCCGCAGTCGTCGCCCATTGCTCAAAATCATTCTCCCAGCGATATAGCAAATCTAAATCGCCGGGCTCTAAAGCTCGTAAGCTAATATTATCATCCGAGAGTCCAAGTGATGCAGTCATAACATTGTCTTATTTACTAAAACTATCACTAAACAAAGTGCGATCAAGCAGCGAGCGGCCGAGTGTTACCTCATCTGTGTATTCAATCTCATTGCCTACAGACACACCTCGTGCCAATCTTGTGATACGAATATGCCTATCATGCGGTAGGCTCTCGAGCTTGCGGTATATATAGAAGTTTGTAGTGTCACCCTCCATCGTTGCACTAAGTGCTAAGATTACCTCCTGTATATCCTCAGCCTCGATGCGTTCAACCAAAGATGCTATCTCAAGTACATCCGGGCCGATGCCGTCTATTGGCGAAATAAGACCGCCAAGCACATGATAAACACCGCTGTACTGTCCGGTGCGCTCTATACTCAATACATCTTTGACATTCTCAACGACACATACTGTGCGCTTGTCGCGCATCGGTGATGCGCATATCGGGCAAAGCTCAGTCTCTGAAATATTATGACACATCGAGCAATAGCGTACACCCTTGCGCATATCAATAAGTGACTGACCTAATGCCAAGGCATCTCTTTCGTCGCGCCGGAGCAAATGCAATGCTAACCTTAATGCCGTCTTTCGTCCGATGCCGGGCAATCGCGATAACTCGGTTACTGCATTCTCAAGTAGTGTTGATGAAAACTCGTCTGTCATATATTATTTCTATTTCTAAGTGCAAAAATACAAATTTATTAAATATCTTTTCTCGAAATGTAACATCAAAAACGCAAATTCTGACAATTCCTATTAAATATCTCACTTTTTTACTGTACTTTTGTGTCTCAAAACTGCAAAGATATAAATCATGGCTCTCATAAGTTATAATAACGTCGAAATACACCGCAAAGAACACATCGTTCTCAAAGATGTAACTTTTACTGTTGAACCCGGTGAATTTGTATACCTTATTGGCAAAGTCGGCAGCGGCAAAAGCTCACTCCTAAAAACACTATATTGCGAAGTCCCTATTGTGCAAGGTCAAGCGCAAATTTTTGATTACGATTTGACCAATATGAAGCGCAAATATATTCCTATGCTTCGTCGCCAGATTGGTATAGTGTTCCAAGATTTCCAACTGCTTACAGATCGCAACGTCTACGCTAATCTCGAATTTGTCCTCGATGCAACAGGCTGGAAAAATAAATCGGAGAAAGAGGAACGCATTGATGACGTTCTTCGTCAGGTCGGAATGGCAAACAAATCTTACAAGATGCCACACGAGCTATCAGGCGGTGAACAGCAACGCATCGTTATTGCAAGGGCATTGCTCAACAAACCCTCTTTGATCTTGGCTGATGAACCGACAGGTAACCTTGACCCCGCGACAGGTGAACAAATTATTAGTCACCTTTATGATATTGCCAAAGCCGGTACGGCCGTCGTAATTGCAACGCACAATTTGGCAATGCTCGATACATTCCCCGGCAGAGTCCTTCGCTGTGAGGATAAACACCT
>CAYYAA010000024.1:0-24362 GCA_964469875.1 uncultured Bacteroides sp. | reverse complement strand
CAAGAACAGAAGCGCTGATAAACGCTTTTTCAAAATGTCAGTGGCTAAACAAGTTAACCACACCTCCCTCCCCGAAACCCACTACAGGGCTCCGCTTCAGTAGGTATCGCAAATTTAATTATTTTTGACCAAATTGCAATAATTGTTAGGTGTCTACGGATTAAATTATAAAATATTAACAATACTGTTGCATTTTAGGTTGCAAATTAATCCGCGGCTGAGGGCTGCGAATTGCAGTCGCCACCAAATTGCCACCAAAATTTGGGGTATAAAAAAGAAAAACCTCCAATCAGCTATGCTAATTAGAGGTTTTCAGTGGTACCACCAGGAATCGAACCGGGGACACAAGGATTTTCAGTCCTTTGCTCTACCAACTGAGCTATGGCACCGTGTTTTTTTCTTTTGCGTTGCAAAGTTATGACTATTTTTTGGATTGTGCAAATTTTTGCGCAATTATTTTGCGCTTTTTTGCTTTTTTGTTGCTTTGGCGTGTCTCTGAGGGCATTTTTGATCACTTTTCTGTGAATTTTTGGCGGTTGTTGCATTGGTGTTTCAGAAATTTATCATATTTTTGCCGCTACATTTAACCTTAAACTTCAATCAATGGAAATAAGATATAAACGTAAACCTGAATGGCTGAGGGTAAAGATGCCTTTCGGCAAGAAGTCTGTTCAGGTTGTGGGCATGATAAACGATAAGTGTAGCCATACGATTTGTGAGAATGCGCTTTGTCCTAATCGCGCTGAGTGTTGGGGCAATGGCACGGCGACTTTTCTTATAGGTGGCAATATCTGTACTCGCAGTTGCCGCTTTTGTAATGTCGCTACGGGTCGTCCGCTACCTCTTGAGGAGAAGGAGATTGATGATATTGCCAATATGGTGCGTGACCTTAATCTGAAGCATGTTGTTATTACTTCGGTAGACCGTGATGACTTGCCGGATTGTGGCGCGGGTCACTGGGCAAAGGTTATACGCCGCTTGCGTGAGGTGTGTCCTCATGTGACTATGGAGGTGTTAATCCCTGATTTTAAGGGGCGTCTTGACCTTGTTGATCTTGTTATTAATGAGCATCCTGATATTATTTCGCATAATCTTGAGACGGTGAGACGTTTGACTCCTGATGTGCGTTGTTTTGCGACTTATGATAATTCGTTGAAGGTGATTAAGCATGTCGCCGAGGCTGGCATACGGTCGAAGTCGGGCATTATGCTTGGCTTGGGTGAGACACGTGATGAGGTGTTGGAGACGATGGATGATTTGCTCGCTGTTGGCTGTGAGGTGATGACCATTGGTCAGTATTTGCAGCCTACTGAGGAGCATTATCCTGTGCATGATTATATTCATCCGGATGTGTTTGCTGAGTATGGTCGCATAGGTCGTGAGAAGGGTTTCCGCCATATAGAGAGTGCGCCTTTGGTTCGTTCAAGTTATCATGCTGAGCGTCATGTCAACTAATCGTCCTATACTTAATGTTATAGATGCCGGCACGGTCGAGTATCGTGAAATGTGGCAGCGTCAGCTTGATTTGTTTGGCGCATTGGTGCAGCATAAGGTTGCGGGCGAGCCTATTGATGAGGAGCATCTGATTTTGGTTGAGCATAAGCCTGTCTATACGCTCGGCCGTCATGGCAAGCCTGAGAATTTGCTCATTGACCGTGAGTTGTTGGCGGAGCGTGGCATCGAGTGCATTCCGATTGAGCGCGGTGGTGATATCACTTATCATGGGCCGGGTCAGCTTGTGGCATATCCTATCATAGACCTCGAGTCTCATCATCTCGGCATTAAGCGTTATGTTGATACTCTTGAGGAGACGGTTATCAGGCTGATAACTCGTTATGGCATCGTCGGCGAGCGCGTCGAGGGTGCGACCGGTGTATGGGTGGGTAATAATAAGATATGTGCAATAGGCATCCGCTGTAGCCATTTTATCACCATGCACGGCATTGGACTGAATGTTAATACTGACCTTAATTATTTTCACGCGATTAACCCTTGTGGCTTTACGACTAAGGGCGTAACCTCTATCGCGCGTGAGATTGGCCATGAGGTTGATATGCAGGAGGTCAAGGCTGAATTTACCGAAATTTTCAAATCTCTTATATAATAACGTATGATTCAATCTGTTAAAAAGTTAGCGGTGTTGCTGAGTTTGGCTGTTGCAGCGCAAGGCGCAATAGCTCAAACGACACGCGAGGAAATCGCTGCAACGCCGGAGAAAGCCGGTGGCGTTTATTATGCCTATCCGGTCACTGAGAGTATGAATACGGCTGCGCCTAAAGGCTATAAGCCGTTTTATATCAGTCATTATGGTCGCCATGGGTCGCGTTATCTGATAGGCGATAATGATTATAAGTGGGTGAGAGAGTTGATGCTTGATGCTCAAAAGCATGGCGCATTGACTGCCTATGGTGAGCGGATATTGTCGCGCCTTGATAGTGTGTGGGACGAAGCGCGTGGTCGTGGCGGTGAGCTTAGTCCGCTCGGTGTGCGTCAACATCATGCAATTGCACAGCGTATGTATAAAGCCTTTCCGGAGGTCTTTGCCGGGAAGCCAGAGATTACGGCGGCATCAACAACGGTGATGCGTTGCGCACACTCGATGTTCGCTTTTGTTGAAGGTCTTAAAGAGCTAAATTCCTCGCTTAACATCCCTCGTGAATCGGGACAGCGCAATATGAGCTATCTCAATTATCACTCTGAGGAGTCGGGCAAGTATAGCGGTCACGGCGGTGAGTGGTATCTCGATTATCGCAAATTTCGTGATGAGAAGACCAAGCCTGAGCGCATGATTGCCACATTGTTCAGTGACAGCCTCTATGTGCGTCGTCATGTTGACAGCAAAGAGTTGATGTGGGGATTTTATTGGATTACCGTTGATATGCAGAATATGGAGACGCCGGTGTCGTTTATGGATATGTGGCAAGGTGACGAATTGTTTAACCTCTGGGAGGTGTTCAATTTTAACTTCTATGCTTGCAACTCAAGTTATCCTCTCGCCGACGGTCAACACGTTGATAACGCCAAAAATCTGTTACGTAATATTTTGGAGACGGCAGATGAGTATGTCGCTGCCGGCAAAAATGGAGCAACTTTGCGCTTCGGTCATGATGGAAATATTATCCCATTGGCGGCACTGATGCAGTTTGATAATTGTGCGGCTTATGAGACCAATCCTTATGAGTTATATAAGGTGTACACCGACTTTAAGATTTCGCCTATGGCATCTAATATCCAGCTGATTTTCTTCAAGGATAAGTCGGGAGATGTCATAGTTAAGTTTATGCTCAACGAGCGCGAAGTCAGCATACCTGCCGAGACAGATATTTATCCCTTTTACCATTGGAAAGAGGCACGTGCCGCGCTCCAACGCCTTCTCGACACCCCCGCTCGCGAGTTTATCAAATAAACTGCGCGAGCGTTGACAATGATAACAACAACCCCCGACCTGCGACGTATGGCGTTGCGGGTCGGGGGTGGGTTATTTATAAGAGTGTTATGTCTGACTTAGAGTACGCCTTGCGCCATCATTGCATTGGCTACTTTCATGAAGCCTGCGATGTTTGCGCCTTTGACATAGTTGATGTAGCCGTCAGGCTCGGTGCCATATTTGACACAGTTCTCGTGGATGTTTTCCATGATGCTGTGTAGCTTGGCATCAACCTCTTCGGCAGACCATGACAGGCGTTCAGAGTTTTGTGTCATTTCAAGACCTGAGACAGATACGCCGCCGGCATTGGCAGCCTTGCCCGGTGCATAGAGTATTTTTGCCTCTTGGAATACGCGTATAGCCTCCGGCGTAGATGGCATATTTGCGCCTTCAGATACGGCAATCACGCCGTTTGCGACGAGTTGACGGGCGGCATCGCCATTGATTTCATTTTGAGTTGCCGAGGGTAGGGCGATGTCGGCTTTCTCTGCCCAAGGCTTGCGACCTTCGACATATTTGGCGTTGGGGTATCGGTCAACGTATTCGCGAATGCGACCACGATAGAAGTTTTTGAGTTCCATGATGTAGTCGAGTTTTTCGCGGTCGATGCCTTCTGCGTCATAAATATATCCGTCAGAGTCAGACATTGTGAGCACCTTGCCTCCGAGTTGAAGGACTTTCTCGGCAGTGTATTGAGCGACGTTGCCTGCGCCGGAGATGAGGACTGTCTTTCCGGCGAGGTCGAGACCGCGAGTTTTGAGCATCTGAACGAGGAAGTAGACGTTGCCATATCCTGTTGCTTCGGGGCGTATGAGTGAGCCGCCGAAGTCGCGACCTTTACCTGTCAGTACGCCGCTAAATTCGCGAGTGAGCTTTTTGTACATACCGAACATATATCCGACTTCGCGACCTCCTACTCCGATATCGCCGGCAGGCACGTCAGTGTCAGGGCCGATGTGGCGAGTTAGCTCAAGCATGAATGCTTGGCAGAAGCGCATGATTTCGGCATTGCTCTTGCCGCGCGGAGAGAAGTCAGAGCCGCCTTTGCCGCCGCCCATAGGCAGGGTGGTGAGCGAGTTCTTGAAGGTCTGCTCAAAAGCGAGGAACTTCAGAATGCTCAGATTAACAGAAGAGTGGAATCGGATGCCGCCTTTGTACGGGCCAATGGCGTTGTTATGTTGGATGCGGTAGCCCATGTTAGTGTGGTAGTTGCCTTTGTCGTCCTGCCAAGTAACACGGAATTGATAAATTCTGTCGGGGATGCACAAGCGCTCAACGAGGTTCATGCGTTCAAACTCGGGGTGTTTGTTGTATTCGTCTTCGATGGTTGTCAACACCTCTTCAACAGCCTGATGATATTCCGGTTCATTCGGAAATCTGCGTTGCAAGTCTTCTAATACCTTAGTTGAATTCATAATTTAGGTTGATTTATTATCACATTTTGACTGACAAAATGCTCTTGTTTCTAAATTTTGTGTAGACAAAAGTATATATAAATCTGCAAAATCCAAACAAAATACAATAAAACATCAAAAATAGTGTCATTTTACACCGAAATAGCCAAAATTTGTGCCGTTTTGACACATCAGTATAAAAAGTCGGCGCAAGCATTCTCTTTGACAGAGAGTGCTTGCGCTGTAGACTGTGTTTCCGTTTGTGTAGTATTAATTATTTCTTTTCGGCAGGTTTGTAGCGTTTGTTCAATCCGGCAACGATTTCATCGGTGATTTCGAGGGCGGGGTTGAAGTAGACACCTGCTTCGCGCAACAAGATAGCGTCATAGCCGTATGACTTGTTGTATTCCTCAACATAGTTCATGATAGAGTCAGTGAGGCGCTTTTGTTGAGTAGCGATTTCGTTTTGAATCTTGTTTTGTTGAGCGGCGAGGAGGTTGGCAGCCTCGTTTTGTTTTTTGTTGAAGTTGTTAACGTCAGCGTCAAAAGATTCTTGAGAGAGATAGCCTGAGTTGTTGCGTTTTTGCTCAATAGCGCTGCCGAGGCTTTGGATTTCTGATTGTTTTTGGCGTTCAAGACGTTGGTAGTCGAGCATGAGCTTTTGACTTGACTGAGTGATTTCTTGAGCCAAAGTATATTGAGACAGGACAGAGTCCATGTCGATGTATCTGATGTTTGTAGTCGGGGCTACGCCTTTATCTTTAGCAGCGATTTTAGCGACGGGAGCAGCGGCAGTAGATTGTTCATTGTCATTGCCGGAGCAACTTGCTGCGGTGATAGTTAGTGCGGCGATAAGTAACTTGACTGCAATAGCTGATTTTTTCATTACGTGAATGATGATTTAATGATTATTTTTTTGTTTTATTATCAATGGTATCAGTTGACGCACACGTGATGCCCTTTGCTCGTAAAGCGGCAGAGTCTCCGACGTGTCCGGAGGGAAATCTTCCACCTTTAACAAACAACACTTTCACGCCAAGCAGCACGACCGCGATGGCTAAAAGGAGTATCGTTAAAACGATTAAGAGGATTGCTTTCATCGTCAATGAGCGTGTTTCTGTCTGCAAATATATGAAAGTCTTGCAAATTTTTTGTTGTATCTAAATTTTATTTTGTAACTTAGGGGGCTAATAAGTTAGTTTTTAACTTTATTTGCATAAACTCAATCTTTATTAATCCGTTTTATTACCATTTACTTAAACATAAATCTGCCCTATGACAATTAAAGACCTCAAGCCGGCAGCTGTGTTCTCTATCTTTGATGAGATTACTCAAGTGCCGCGTCCTTCTAAGAAGGAAGAGAAAATTCGTCAATATTTGCTCGACTTTGCTGCCAAGCATAATATTGCTGTGAAAACAGATGCTGTTGGCAATGTCGTAATGACAAAGCCCGCAACCCCCGGTCATGAAGACGCTCCGACCATCATCATGCAAGGTCACATGGATATGGTTTGCGAATCTAATGACAAATCTTTTGACTTTGACAACTCTCCAATCAAGACTGTCGTTGACGGTGAGTGGTTGCGCGCTGAAGGCACTACCCTCGGAGCTGATAATGGTATCGGTGTGGCAGCAGCTCTCGCAGCTATGGCTGATGATACTTTAGTGCATGGTCCGCTCGAAGTCCTCGCTACCGTTGATGAGGAGACAGGCATGACAGGCGCTAACAACATCGGCGAAGGCATGATTACAGGCACTATCCTGCTCAACCTCGACTCTGAAGATGATGCTGAACTCTTCATCGGCTGTGCCGGTGGCGTTGACACTGTCGCATCATTCCACTACAATCGCTCTGAAGCTCCCGTTGACCTCCAATACTTCAAGATTGATGTAGCAAAAGGTCTCGGCGGTCACTCTGGCGGCGACATCCACCTCGGACGCGCTAACGCCAACAAACTCGTCGCTCGCTTCCTTTGGAGCTTGTCTAAGACCCACGACGTTACACTGTCTGAAATCGACGGCGGTAACCTCCGCAACGCTATCCCTCGCGCCGCTCACGCTATCTTCGGCGTTCGCAATGCTACTAAAGAAGAAATCGTTGTCGCTTTCAATAAATATGTTGCAGATATCGAAAACGAATATCGTGACCTCGAGCCGACTCTCGAACTCACCCTCGAAAGCGTTGACCGTCCCGAATATACCGTTGACCAAAATACATCACGTCGCCTCATCGAAGCTCTCTACAGCGCTCCTCACGGCGTAATCTCTATGAGCCGCGAGCTTGAAGGCCTCGTTGAAACTTCAACCAACCTCGCATCTGTCAAGATGGCTCCCGACGAAGAAATCCTCGTCACCACCAGCCAACGCTCATCTGTTGAGTCTCGCAAGTGGGACATCGCTTATCGCGTAGAGGCACTCTTTACACTCGCCGGCGCTGCAGTCGTTCACGGCGACGGCTATCCCGGTTGGCAGCCCAACATGAACTCTCAAATCATGAAGATTTGTAGTGAGGCTTATGAAGAACTTTATGGCGTTAAACCAGCTATCAAAGCTATCCACGCAGGTCTGGAATGTGGCCTCTTCTTGACTAAATATCCCAACCTCGACATGGTATCATTCGGCCCGACATTGCGCGGCGTTCACTCTCCGAGCGAATGTATGCACATCCCGGCTGTTGAACGCTTCTGGGGTCAACTACGTCGTACAATCGAGAAGGTTGCAGAACTTAAAAAGTAATTAATCTCATCTTAGGCTATGGAGCGGTTGTGCTAACCGTGCCATAGCCTTCTTTTATTTAATACCTTTCACCTATGTTTAGCATTAAGCAACGACTGAATCTTGCGATGGCACTGCTGACTGTTTGCCTTGTGGCTATCAGTTGTCACGCCGTTGTCTCTATTCCCGAGTCAGCAAATGGGAATATTGCCTATCGCGGCTTGCCTGTCGAGCAAGATGCTAAAGGTCGCAATTATGTTGTTATTGGAGGTGACACGATTCATCTCGATTTTGCTCCGTCTGAACGTCATGGCGCATTGACCGAAGAAGACTATATCGAAGTCGCCGAAGAGCTTGGCGTTGAAGTCGCTACTATTAAAGCTGTTGTCGAAATCGAAGCAGGAAAGGAACACAAAGGCTTCGCTAACGATAAACCTATCATCAACTTTGACCTCTCTGTCTTCAGAAGTATGGCAGCTCGCAATGGCGTTAAACTCGCAAAATACAGCAAATCTCATCACGTGGTCTTCTCTCGCCCGAACATTCAAAAGTATGGCAGCTATCAGGCTGCACAACACGCTCGGCTCGAGAGTGCCATGTCAATTGACAGCCTTACGGCTATCCAAGGCACTTTCTGGGGCATGTTCCAGATTGGTGGCTTTAACTGGAAAAAATGCGGAGCCACGACTCCGTCTGAGTTCGTTCACCTCATGAGCCGATCTGAACGTGACCAACTCGAACTCTTTGCAGAATTTATCAGAAACACCGGACTGCAACAATACCTTGTCAAGAAAAATTGGTCGGCATTTGCTAAAGGTTATAACGGACCGAGCTTTGCAGCAAGAGGTTATCACACTCGCTTAGCTACGGCATATAACAAATACCGCAAAGGTTAAAATAATTTAACATTCGGGGGGGGGTAGCGTACACGCCCTTTAATTAAGCATAAATAACCGACTGATATTAAGTAAAGTATTGTATAATTTGCAATTAAATCGCAAATTTGCATGTGTGTTTTTCATAGTATTAGATTAAGATAAAGGTTTTAAAAAAAAGAGAGAGAGACCGTGAGGCCTCTCTCTCTTTTTGCACCATACGGGGCGTATGTATCACCCAATCTTTTACTGAAAATGTAGAGGATTACAAACCATATTGTAACAAAAATAGCGGAACAATCTCACGATTCCTCCGCTACGAACAAAACCTTAAAAATCTAATCCTATGAAAACTGCTTCAAAATAAAACTTACTTCTTTTGGCTGTTGCTATAGTGTTTGGCTATTGCTATTTCTTTTCGTTTTTCATATATATTACGTTTGAGTTGACAAAAAAGTTTCGAGTTTAACACTTCGGATAGTTAATTTGCATTAAAATGCACTTTGGCTGTGTTAAACGCTACTTGTTAGACCAAAAAAATTCCTTATTTTGCATTGTAGAAATCGAGATAGCACAAGTTACTGACCTCAAACTCGTTGTTATGGCAAATTTTGATATCAATATTTTGGGTTGTGGTTCGGCGACGCCGTCGTTGCGCCACTTGCCGTCAGCCCAAGTGATAGATTTCCGCGACAAATTGTTTATGATAGACTGCGGCGAAGGTGCACAACTGCAAATGCGCCGCATGAAGCTGAAATTCTCACGCCTCAATCACATATTTATATCACATCTCCACGGAGACCACTTCTTAGGTCTGCCGGGACTGCTGTCTACGCTTGCCCTACATGAGGTCGGCGGCTCGGTGACTATCCACACCTTTCCCGAAGGCATTGACATCTTGCAGCGACTGATGCGAGTGTTCTGTCATGAGACCTCGTTTGAGATTATCTATCATCCGATAAGTCCTGATGGCGGTGAGATAATTGTTGACGATAAATCGTTGACCGTCGAGACATTCAAGCTATATCACCGTGTGCCGTGTGTCGGCTTTATCTTCCGTGAAAAGCCAAAGCCGCGTCACCTCAAAGGCGATATGGTCAAATTCTTGAACATCCCGATTAAAATGTTACCCGACATTAAAGCCGGAGCTGACTATGTGACCGAAGACGGACGTGTCTTCACAAACGACCGTCTAACAACGCCTGCTGACCCCGTGATGAGCTATGCCTATTGCTCAGACACAATTTTTAGCAACAAAGTTGTTGAGGCTGTAAAAGGTGTACACACAATCTATCATGAGTCAACCTATGGTGACGATAAAGCCCACCTCGCAAAGCAAAGAGGCCACTCAACAGCGCGTCAAGCCGGACAAGTCGCCGCTGCTGCAGGTGTTCAACAACTTATCATAGGCCACTACTCCAAGAGCTATCTCAGTGACGAAGAGCTGCTCAAACAAGCACGAGAAGAATTTGCTAACGTAACAGCCGCCAACGAAGGCATGAAAATCAGTTTACTATGAACGACTTGATAGAGCTTGACGACCGTTATTATATGGGCTGTGCACTTGCCGAAGGACGCATGGCGGCAGCTCATGACGAAATACCTGTCGGCGCTGTCGTTGTGACAAACTCAGGACGCATTATCGGACGAGGTCACAATATGACCGAGGCACTCTCCGATGTTACAGCCCACGCCGAGATACAAGCAATAACCGCAGCAGCTCAGTCTCTCGGCGGCAAATATCTGACCGATTGCACACTCTATGTCACCGTCGAGCCATGCCTGATGTGTGCCGGGGCTATCGGTTGGAGTCAACTACGCCGCATCGTTATTGGCTGTAGTGACCCAAAACGCGGTTACTCAACATTGACAAAACGCAGTCCGTTCCATCCGCGTGCCGAGATAATAAGCGGCATCCGCGAAGACGAATGTCGTCAGTTAATGTTAGACTTTTTCCAATCCAAAAGATAGAGAATATGCATTATTTCATCATAGCCGGAGAAGCATCCGGCGACCTCCACGGCGCAGCTCTCATTGACGCTCTCAAAGACACAGACAGTGAGGCCCAATTTTCATTCCTCGGCGGTGACATGATGACGGCCGCTGCCAACACAGAGCCGATTATCCACTATCGCCACATGGCATACATGGGCTTCAGTGAGGTCTTGAGACATCTATCAGACATCTCTGCCAATATGAAACAGACACGTCAAGCCATCGCCGACCGCCGTCCCGACTGCATTGTGCTTATAGACTATCCGAGCTTCAATCTCAAAGTCGCAGCCTACGCCGCAAAGTTAGGCATCCCCGTCTACTATTATATATCACCAAAAATATGGGCTTGGAAACAGTGGCGTGTTCGCACAATCAAAAAACTCGTGCGCCGTGTCTACTGCATACTGCCATTTGAGCCCGAATTCTATGCTAAACACGGCTATCGCGCCGACTATGTAGGCAACCCCTCTGTCGAAGAAATCGCTGCGGCACGAGCCAACGCACCATCGCGTGACGACTTTATCAATGCCAACAAATTGCGCAACAAACGCATCATAGCCCTGCTACCCGGCAGTCGTAAAAGCGAGATACGCAACAACCTGCCGATAATGGTCGAAGCAGCACGCCGCTTCCCTCAATATCAAGCCATCGTAGCCGGTGCTCCCGGCATCGACGATGAACATTACGCCGCTTACACCTCGCTACCTGTCCTGCGCAACAGCACCTATGCCCTGCTTGCACATAGCCATGCCGCGCTCGTTACGTCGGGCACTGCAACCTTGGAGACAGCACTAATGAACGTCCCGCAAGTTGTGACCTATCGCGCAAACGGCTCTAAGCTATCATATAAAATCATGAAGCGACTCTTGAGCGTTAAATTCGTCTCACTGCCAAACATCATTGCCGACAAAACCGTCATACCCGAAATGCTGTTGCATGAATGTACACCCGAACTCGTCGGTGAACGTCTCGCCGAGCTTATGCCCGACCATTCGCCGCAACGAGCCGCCATGCTCAACGGCTATGAGCTGATGCGTCAACGTCTTGGCACAAACCGTGCCGCGCAAACAACCGCCACATTACTATACAATAACTTAATAAACAATGACTGAACTTCTACAAACTTATAATCTGCTTGGCTTAGCCATAGGCTTATGCACCTTCTTGGTAATCGGAATGTTTCACCCCGTGGTGATAAAATGTGAATATTATTTTGGCGTAAAATGCCGCTGGTGGTTTGTCGTGCTTGGCATTGTTATGTGTATAGTAGCGATAATGATACACGACATCTTCTGGTCAACACTCTCAGGCGTGGTCGCATTCTCATCCTTTTGGAGCGTTAAAGAAATCATCGAGCAGCGCGAGCGCGTCCGCAAAGGCTGGTTCCCCAAAAATCCCAAAAGAAACGATTATTAATTGCTATATCGGCTTTTTAGCGTGAAATATAACAACATCCCGCGGTCGAGGGTTTTGACCGCGGGATGTTGTGTCTTGTGCTTAATGCGTGTATTATAACGCCTTTTTAATATCTTCAATCATTTGAGCGTACTCGGCATCTGTGAGATATACTTTGCCGGGATTCATTTGGAATGTGCCGCCGTAGTCCGGACCGTCAACATATTTGGGCGCAAGATGGAAGTGGAGGTGTGAGAGCTTATCGCTGTATGCACCATAGTTGATTTTCTCCGGGTGGAAAACCTTATCCATCGCGCGTGTTACGCGTGTCACGTCTGCCATGAATGCGTTGCGCTCTTCGTCTGAAAGCTCGAAGAGGTCGTTAACGTGGTCTTTGTATGCCACGAGGCAGCGTCCGCGATATGTTTGTTCTTTGAAGAGGAATACGCGTGAAACGCTCAACTGAGCAATCTCAATCATCAAGTTGTGCAGTGTGTCATTGTTTGTGCAATAGAGACACTCTTTAGGATCACTTTTCATTGTTAGAGTATATTTTTATTGGTTATCGTTTGCGGGTTATGAGCTTATAGAGCATCGGCAGGATGTAAACCGGTGATGTCGCTATGACTATGATTATGAAGTCGAGTGGCTTGATGGGACAGACGTTAAACATCTCACCGCCACAATAGACGATGAGTATCTGTCCGGCAACAATGGCTGTCAGTGTGCCAAAGAAGGTGCGGCTGTCACGTGCATCGTGAAACACGGTGTGGCTACTGCCGAGGGTGCGTGCGTTCATCAAATTCCATGCTTGAAGGAAGACAAAGAATGTGAAGAATAATGTTAAGTCATATTCTGTCAGCAGGTTGTCGCTAAAGTTGAACATCGAGCACAAGCAGTCCGTGAGATTAAACTGCGTGAGTGATGTTATGGGATAGATTCTGAAATATTGCAACAGAGCATATAGCACTATGGTGAATAGCAGACCGGTCAAGGCAATAATCTTTGTCATTGACGGTGTGATAATGAACTCATCGCTGCGGCGTGGCTTTTGCTTGAGCACGTCAAGGCTCGGCGGCAGTGAGGATAGCGCTAATGCGGCAAAGGTGTCCATTATCAGGTTAACCCATAGCATTTGTGTCACTGTTAATGGTGACTGAACGCCGGTGAATGCGCCGATTAAGACGGTCAAGCATGCCGCTACGTTTACTGTCAACTGGAATAGGATGAAGCGGCGTATGTTCTGATATAGCGAGCGTCCCCACATCACGGCTTTTGTGATAGAGGCAAATGAGTTGTCCATAATGACTATATCGCCGGCTTCTTTAGCCACGGCAGTGCCATCGCCCATAGCTAATCCGACTTGGGCTGCATTTAGTGCGGGCGCATCGTTAGTGCCGTCACCTGTGACAGCTACGACCTCGCCGCGTTTCTGCAAGAGACTAACCAATCGCGATTTGTCGGCGGGACGTGCGCGTGACATGATTTTTATTTTGTCAATGCGGTTGAGCGCTTCCTCATCAGAGAGCTCAGCCCATTCAGGCCCGGTGATGACCGCTTCGGCAGTGTCTCCGTCTTGATATAGCCCGACTTGGCGACCGATTTCGGTAGCCGTGCCAACGGTGTCTCCGGTGACGATTTTAACCTTGATGCCTGCGTCAAGACATTCTTTTATTGCAGCAGGAACTTCAGGCCTTACGGGGTCAGAGATAGCACATATTCCGGAAAAAACAAGATTGACATCAGACGATATATTGTCGCCGTTAAGGTGTATCGCTGTATCGTCAACTATGGCGTATGCAAAGCCGAGTGTGCGCATGGCTTGTTGTTGATATTGCGCCAAACTGCGCTCTATCTGTGCGCGGTCTGTGCCGGCGGCAATATTCTGACACATCGCGAGAACTATCTCCGGCGCACCTTTGACATAGATGATGCGCTTATTATGGCGTTGCGATTGCACCTCGGTAGCCATAAATTTCAGACGTGTCGAGAATGGTATCTGCGCAACGATCTTGGCTGATTGTCGTAGCTCAAGATAGTCTATGCCTTTGTCGGCGAGCCAAAGTAGGAGCGCGCCCTCGGTCGGATTGCCAACGACACGTGTGTCATCTGCTTCCTTATCGAGATATGCCGATGTGTTAATAGCAATGCCTTCGTTCATCAGTGACTCGTCTGCGCTAAAGCTCACATCGCTGACGCTCATGCGGTTCTGTGTGAGTGTGCCTGTCTTATCGGTGCATATTACTGTCGTTGCGCCCATTGTCTCGCAAGCGTGCATTTTGCGCACAAGGTTGTTAGTTGCAAGCATACGGCGCATACTTAGCGCAAGGCTCATGGTGATGCTCATAGGCAATCCTTCGGGTACTGATACAACAATCAGCGTGATGGCTATCATCAGCGTTGACAGCGCGTATTCTGCAATTTCAAGCGTCGTTGCCGCGCTCCAATCAAAGATAACACACCTGCCGACAACCACTAAAATGCCAATAATATAACTTGCATAAGCAATAAGTTTGCCGAGACGGTCAAGCTGTATTGATAGCGGCGTTTTTATATCAGTCTCAATTTGAGCGGCTTTGAAAACATGGCCATATTCTGTGGCGTCACCCACGGCTGTAACTTGGATTGTGGCGTGACCTTCTATGACCGTTGTATCACGCATTGCCATATCGGTCGGATATGTCGCCTCACGGTTGGCATCTTCAGCGAGATGAGACTTGCGAGTGCATGGCTCGCCGGTCAGCGTGCTCTCATTGATGCTGAGTGATGTGCTGTCGATGATTTTGCCGTCTGCCGGCACTTCATCGCCGGTGTCGAGCAGTACGATGTCACCAACCACAATGTCACGGCGCGGCACTTCGATGACCTTGCCTTCGCGTATTACCTTGACAGATATGTCATCGTTAATGCGATTGAGAATTTCAAACTTGCGGTTTGCACTGATTTCTAAGCAGAAGCCTATCGTTGTGGCGAGTGTGATTGCTACAAATATGCCGAGAGGCTCAAGGAAAACGCTGAGCCCGTGGTCAGCTGCCGTGTATTCATAGACTGAGATGCCGAATGACAGCAGCAAGGCGGCGAGGAGTATCTTAATCAGCGGGTCTTGGAGATATGTGACAAATTTGCGCCACAGTGATTCGCGTGGCGGTGGTGTGACAACATTGTCGCCGTGCAGACGGCGGCTCTCTGTGACCTGTGAGGCGTTAAGTCCTTGTAGCATCTATAATATCAGTTAAATAAGAGGTGTTGAGCTGCAGATGTTTCGGCAAACTCACCGTTGTTATATGTGATATGACCGTTTACCCATGTCTTGACTACGCGGTGCTGAAGTGTAGACCCTGCCATAGGTGTCCAACCGCACAAGCTGACAACATCATTGTCTGTGACAACGTACGGCGTGCATGGATTTACCAATACGAGGTCTGCGGCATAGCCGATGCGCAAGAACCCGCGGCGATTGATGCCAAACAGTCGTGCCGGAGCATGTGCCATTTTTTCAGCGACAATTTCCGGTGTGTAGAGCTTAAGCATTGACGGGAGTGAGAATTGAACCATCGGCGCGCCTGAGACGGCACGCAATGCCCCGCCTTCTTTTTCATTAAGCAAATGCGGAGCGTGGTCGGTTGCAACAATGTCGAGGCGACCGTTGAGCAGAGCCTCGCGTAGCGCTTCGCGGTCAGCTGGCGATTTTACCGCGGGGTTCATCTTAATGCGAGAACCTAAACGCGAATATGAATCTGTTGACCACAGTAGGTGATGCGGTGACACTTCGGCGGTGATGCGCTTGTTGGCAAGGTCACCGGGCGAGAGCAGCCGACATTCGGCTTCGGTTGTCACGTGGCAGATGTGCAGACGTGAGCCGTAGCGCGTAGCCAACTCCATCGCAGCCTCTGTCGCACGAACACAGGCATCTGATGAACGTAGTATAGAGTGATACTCAATGGGCAAATTCTTAGTGGCGTCCTCGCCGATACGAGAACGGATAGCAGCAATATTGGCTTGGATTGTGCGGTCGTCCTCAGCATGAACGCTAATGCGTGCGTCAACCTCGCTAAAGATAGCACTGAGTCGCGCTTGATCTGTTAGCGCCATATCGCCTGTCGTTGACCCCATAAAAAGCTTAACCCCGGCTATGCGGTGATAGTCGGCGTTCTGCAATTCCTCAATATTGTTAGCGGTTGCACCGATATAGAATGCGTAGTTCGCCACCGAGTCGCGTTCTGCTATCTGCTCTTTACCCTCAACAGCAGCGACGGATGTTGTCGGCGGCACGTTGTTGGGCATATCTATAAATGACGTAACGCCTCCGGCAACGGCAGCGCGGCTCTCAGAAGCGATAGTCGCCTTGTGTGTCATGCCCGGCTCGCGGAAGTGCACGTGTGCATCAATAGCACCGGGCATCAGCAACATCCGCTGCGCATCTATAACTTCTGACGCAGAATCTTTAACCGAATCATGTGGCTCACCTTCGCCCAAATCAGCGATGACAGTGTCGTTAATAAGTAGCCAGCCAATAGCGACGCGCCCCTCGTTGACGAGTTGCGCGTTGTAAATCAGTGTCTTGCTCACGATTGTTTACTATAATCGGGGAATTTCTTGAATAGACTGTTCCATTTGAGACGTATCACGCCAAAGACAGCTTCGCCGAAGATGCCGGAGTTCATCTTGCTCGTGCCAAGTACGCGGTTGACAAAGATGATAGGCTTCTCGACTATCTTAAAGCCATATTTGTAGGCCGTAAATTTCATCTCAATCTGGAAAGCATAGCCTTTAAACTTAATCTCATCGAGTGGCAGTGCTCGCAGGACACGACTACGATAGCAAACAAATCCGGCTGTCGTGTCATGGATTGGCATCCCGGTCACAAGACGGACATATTTTGACGCATAATAGGACATCAGCACGCGACCCATAGGCCAGTTGACAACATTAACACCTGTCACATAGCGCGACCCGATTGCGACATCAGCGCCATCTATAGCTGTCGCCTTGTAGAGGTTAAGCAACTCTTTAGGCTCATGGGAAAAATCGGCATCCATCTCGCAGATATAAGAGTAACCTGCATCAAGCGACCACTTGAAGCCGGTGATGTACGCCGTGCCTAAACCAAGTTTCCCTGTACGCTCTATGATATGTACGCGGCCGGGATATTGGCTAATTTTGTCTTTTACAATATTGGCAGTGCCGTCCGGCGAATTGTCGTCGATGACGAGTACGTCAAAAAGATTACCTTCAAGACCTATTACCGCATCAATAATGGCTGCGGCATTTTCGCGCTCGTTGTACATCGGTATGATGACAACAGCATCGCGGCGAGATGAGCTTGTATCAGTTGGCATATTAATGTTGTGTTTTGTGAGACAAAATTAGCAAAAAATATTTGCGAGAGCAAATAAAATCTACAGTCTATTCTGCCGAGCCTTTTGCACTTATAAAAACATTGTCATATATACCGGGATGTAGTTGGTATCGCCGATGCGTTTGTAGTCTTTGGTGTATATTAGATATTTATTTTGGATGCGTTGGGAGTATTTCTGACAGAAGGCATCGAGAGATGCGTGAGTCTTGTAGCCTGATGACTTCACTTCTATTGGTGACACTTTATGTCCGTCAGCTATCACAAAATCAATTTCGTAATATTTCTTGCCGTCAGCAGTCGGAATGGTGTGGTAGTAAAGTTGCTTACCCGTAGCTCGAAGCATCTGTGCTACAACATTCTCGTAGACATAGCCCAAATTGGTATTCAACTTATCGTTAAGTAGTTTCTGATAGATTTCGTTATCCGTGAACTCCTTATCTTTGAAGGCTAATGTAATGAAAAGTCCTGTATCGCAAACGTATAGCTTAAAGCGTTTATTGTCTTTTGTAAGTGCTAAGCCGACATTTGGATCGTTGGAGTGATATGCTACGTTTGTGGTCATGGATTCATTCATGGCCTTGATAATCGGTGAAATGCGGTCAACGCGCTCACCTTCGATTGCTGCACTCACTTGATAGCGCGCCATGTTTTTGCTTAATTGTGCCGGAATTGCGTCAAACAAAGCTATTGCTCTGTCTGTGTCATCAATCTTATTGAAATCTTCTTCGTAGAGTGATAAGATGTCGCGCTTCACAAGGTCTACAGCCATCATACTGTTTGTACGTATGTATTCTGCAACGGCTTGCGGCATTCCGCCGATGAGCATATAAAGGCGGAAGTCGCGCATCATTTGACGATGTACGCCATCGCCAAGCGACATCCCATTTTCGTAGGCTTTGCGCAGAAGTGCAACGGTTGTTGTGTCGCCTAATGCCCAACGAAATTCTTCGTAGTCCATAGGGAACATATCGACTTTGGTCTCTTCGCTTGGAATGATAATGTCGGCAGAATTTTTGCGCACGGAGATTAGCGAGCCGGTTTCGATGTAGTCATAGCGTCGGTCTTTTACTAAATGTTTGATTGCTTGTCTGGCACGAGGGCATTTCTGGACTTCATCAAATATGATTACCGATTGGCGCTCATAGAGATCTGTGTGATATAGAATCTGAAGACGAAAAAAAATGTAGTCAAGGTCTGAAATGTCGTTGAAAAGGTCAAACACCTCAGCCGATGCTGTTGAGAAATCAATAAGCATATATGATTTATACTCGCTGCGTGCAAAATCTTCTGCAATAGTTGATTTGCCTATACGGCGAGCACCTTGAATCAATAACGCCGTAGCGCCGTTACGCTCCTGCTTCCACCGAAGCATCCGGTCATACATCTTGCGTTTAAAAACAATCTGCGTATCTTCAAAGTTATTCTGTTTATCGTTCATGGCCTACATTTTTCCACAAAAATACGCAACATTTCATTTCCCACCAAATCTTTTTTGGACGGTTTTGTCAATTTCCACCAAATTTTTCAGCCGTGTTTTGTCAATTTCCACCAAATCTTTTTAGGCAGTGGTTGTCGTTGATGTCGTTATGCGGATGAGCTCGAGGCGAGTAGCTGATTTCTTGACAATCTCAAAGCGGAGGTTGTTGAGATTGATGACTTCGCCTTGTTCGGGTATAGAGCCGGTCGTGTGCAGAATGTATCCGGCAAGCGTCTGATAACTATCGTCTTCGGGAATGTCAAGATGGTATGTCTCGTTGATGAGCTCAATCTCGCATCTGCCAGAAAATTCATAGACGCCGGGTGAGACAAGACGCGCGGTCAGCCCTGACTTGTCGTGCTCGTCTTGTATATCGCCAAAGATTTCCTCAACGAGGTCTTCGAGGGTGATAAGTCCCGCTGTGCCGCCAAATTCGTCAATGACGACTGCCATTGACCGCTTTTGCTGCAGCAGTCGTCGCATCATCTTGTTGGCAAGCAAATTTTCAGGCGCAAAGAGAACGGGCTTGATATGCGCGTGCCAGTCTGTTGATGCGTCAAACAGCTCGCTGACGTGGATATAACCGAGTATGGTGTCAATGTCATCGCGATAGACTAATATCTTTGAACGTCCTGTGCTCGTGAATAGCTCTGAGAGGTCTTCGCGCGTCACGGTGTCAATGTTTACCGCAACAATCTCGTTGCGTGGCGTCATGCAGTCGCGCAAGTGTGTCGATGAAAAATCAAGCGCATTGCGAAAGATTTTGACCTCATTCTCGACCGTAGCTTGTTTCTCTTCGAGGTTGTCTATTGTCTCCTCAAGATAGTCATTGAGGTCACCAACGGTGATAAGGCGCAAGCGCGGATGTTCTGTTTTAACGCCAAATAGTCTCATCAGCAGTCGCGACAGGGCTGTCGTGAACAGTGATATCGGATAGAGTAAGATGTAGAGAATATATATCGGCAGCGCAAAAAACTTCAACGACTTGTTGGGATTGATGCGCATAATGCTCTTGGGTAAGAACTCGCCCGTAAAGAGTATGACTGCTGTCGAAATCAGTGTCTGAGCTATCAGCATCAGTGCCTCGTTCTGAATATATCGTTCGAGTATAGGCTCAAGCAGCGCGGCTGCCCCCATGCCATATATGACCAATACGATATTATTGCCGACAAGTATTGTTGAGATAAACATCTCTGACTTGGAGTAAAACAAGTCAATTATGCGCGATATGATACCGCCGCGCTTGACGTCAAGCTGGACGCGCACACGGTCTGAACTGACATAAGCCATCTCCGTACCTGAGAAGAGCGCGGAGAAAACTAATGATACTAATGCAATTATTAACCAAGTCATAGGAGGAGAGCTGTTTTAAGGTGTATCGTTTATTTTACTCGTTGTATTTTGGGCTGGTTGGTGTTGCCGGGGAGGTCATGCGGATTGTCAAAGTAGTCACCACGCGACATCGCATTGCGCTCTGATGCGCGCATCGGTGCTTGGCGACGACCGCTGTTTGTGACAGGTGTGGTGTCGATAGCGGCGGTGTCGGCACTCGCGCCCTTGTTGGCATTGCGGTCAACAGGAATGATGCCGGTCGGACGGTTGACGGTGAACTCTGTCATCTGCTCATTGGCTTCAAAACCATAGCCTTCAATGATACGGTCTGAGCGCACGATGTGTATAAACGAATCGCTGTAGACCTCGCGACGCATTTGATCCCAAAAAACTTGCTGAGTGAGGAAGGTGTCGCGCTTGGTGTTAACCATTACGACATTGCCGTCAAGCTGCCAAATGCGCTTGCGGCTATAATATATCGCCGAATCGCAGACAATATCTGCGTCGGGCTTCATGCTTAAATCATATTGCTCAAGATGCAGACCGCCCGGAAACTTCCAGAACGGCTCTGAAGCATCCTCAAACATCAGCCATAATGGCGTGACGATGTGATAGCGCGTATAGCCTGAATCACTGATATACGTGCTGACATCGGTAGTCGTCATTGTCGGCGTTTCCTCGCCTGACCCTACATTTGCGACATAACTCTTGCGCTCTTCGCCGCATGACGAAGTGATAGCGGCAGCCACTATGCCGGCAGCGAAGATTAGCGGCAGGCTGCGCATACCGCGCAAAGCGGCAGGACGATTGTTTTTAGAGCGAGTAGTCAATTGTTTATGACATTAATAAAGTTTATCTTTGACAAACCAGCGTTCTATGAAGTTCACGCCAAGTGTGATGTTGAAATAGTTCTCTTTGAGCAAGGGATTGGGGTGTGCTTGACGGTGACGCCACTCAAAGCCGACGTTGACAGTGGTCTTATAACCGGGAACGGGGAGACCAAAACCGGCAGACACACCATAGTCACGCACCTTGTTGTCCTTAACAATAAGATAGTCGTTGTTGAGGAACGTGCCGAGACGATACTGAATGCGCTTGCCATAGCCACCGCGGATGTTGGGCTGATATTGCAGACCCAAGCCGATTTTGTTGCGGTCAGCGAGCTGTTTAGCTACGTCCTCTGAAGACAAGCCTTCATACTTAGCTTTGCTCCACGGCTGATATGTATAATCAGCTTCAACCATCAATTTGTTGTTCCATTGATAATTCAAACCCACGCCCCAAGTCTCAGGCGATGAATATAGCCCTTTCAGACGTGAGTAAGCAGCCTCTGTCGCCTCTGAATCTGAGCTGACATCATACTGATATGTGCTTGCATTACCGTGAAATGACTTTGACGGAGTGTAGATAACGCCAAGCGTCGCACGGTGCTTTGAACCGATATTCATTGAATATTGTGCACCGAGATACACCATATAGTCACGAACACTGATTTCACGCTCAAACAAAGAGGTTGAGCCTAACGATGTAACAGCGTAAGTGTCATTGTAGATTGAACCGAACAGATAACTGACATTCGCACCGATGGTGAAGCCTTTAAATAGACGAGCACCAAGTCCGGCATACAGCTCATTGAGACTGCCCGAGCCTGAACGTGACGATGAACCGTTATCTATTGTGTTCGAGAATGTATAACCAACGGTAGAGTAGGGGAGAATGCCGACACTCATGCCGATAAATTTGCAAAGTGGAAACTGCATCGTGATATAGTCAAGACCTCCCGAAAAGTTCTTGTCTGATGTGCGTGTGCCGTCTATGGTCTCGTTGCTCCATAGATTTGTTCCTGTAACACCCATATCAAAAATGAATGTCAGCGAGTCTGTGGCGGCATAAGATGCAGGGTTCATTACATTAATCTGGCGACCTGAGTTCATGGCGTAACCGACACCGCCCATTGCGCGCTGAGACGATGTTGCATGATCGCTCAGTATGCCGTAGCCGTATCGTGAGTAAGGCGTGAGTGTACCGTTTTGTGCAGAAAGTCCGGCAATACCGGCAATGATAGCGGCAAATGCCGTGATTAGTTTAGTTACTTTCATTATATTTGATAATACTTATAAGTCCTTTAGATACAAGATCGTGGTCTATTATAATGGGAAATGACAACTTATCAGCCACCAAATCAGCAGAGCCTCCGGTCAGTACAACCTGTGCCGATGCCGGCAACGTCCGTCGGTAATGCTCCAACTCCGCAACGACACCGCGAATAGCTCCCGCTCGCATCGCCGTCGGAGTGTCATAACCCCATTCCGGACAATCACCGTCTGTCTCTATCGCCGGTAGCGCTGCGGTGAAACGGTGCAACGCCTCAAGACGCATGAATATCCCCGGCGCAATATTGCCGCCGATAAAGCGTCCGGCAGGCGTAATGACATCGTAAGTAATTGCCGTGCCCATATCGACAACCATCGTCCAGCAATTCTTGGCTGTGGCATAGTCATAAGCACCAACTGCTGCAGCTATGCGGTCGCGCCCCAACGATGCGGGGGTAGCATAGCCGAGCTCTATGGGCATGGGTGTCATGTGCGTAAGCTCTATTACCTTTGGACTACACGCATGCAACGCGTTGACAACATCGTCATCTCGCTTTATCACTGTGGAGTAAATAGCTACATCAATAGGAGCAAACTTCTCTGCAAGAGCTGATATATCATCCGGTGTTAAGTGACGATATGACGTCTCGGCGACGATTGTATCGCCGTCCCAGACAGCTACTTTTGCGGCAGTGTTGCCCTGATCGATAGTTATCTTCTGTCCCATTAGGGGGCAAAATTAATAAATCACACCGACATTCCCCCAAAATCAGCTAATATTTAACTATTTATTACAATATTAATACAGCGAGTGGAGAATCTCGGCTCTCTAACTCCTCAACGATATCTGAAAAAACTCTGTGGCTATTTTAAACACCTAACACTATTGCCGGGTCAATGTTTAGTTTCTGACTTATGACTCGCGCTTGCTTTAATGTAGGCTCTTTTTTACCTGAGAGATATTCACAGATCCGCGATGGATTAATATCTAACAACTTTGAAAGTGCTACTTGAGTTAACCCCATTTCGTACATTCTGAGTTTTATCACATCTATTAACGATGGCTCGCCGATTGTGTAGTGCTCGTCAGAGTAGTCGGCTACGAGGTTTGATAGTAACTCCAACTCAATGCTGTTGGGGTCGGTTAACGGGGTGTCATCATTAACTAATGGCAGGAGCTCTTCAATTTTTTGTAAAGCCCAACGATATTGAGCTTCAGTCTCAATCTTTGTCATACTAAATCTCTTTATATGGTTGAACAATCAATCTTGTCATATTCGTCATGAGTGCCTATAAATCTGATATATATCATCTTGATGGTGAACTTAATAACAACGACTAATCTATGGTGGTTTCCTTTGATGTTGAATACATAGTGTTGATTGCCGACATAATCCACACTGTTGAAACTTTTTCTGATGTCTGCAAGGTTCTCCCACTTCGCAGATTTGACAATTTTAAGCCACTCTTGTAGCGCAACTTTCGCGTCAGGATGCCTGAAAATGTACTCTTTTAGTGGTTCTTCTGTTATTACTCTCATGGCGTTCTATAATGATTTATTGCAAAGTTAGAAATAATATTCCAAAATAGCAAATTTATTCAACACGACACACCTCGGATGTTCTGTAGGGTCTCATCAAATTGTAATTTGAATACACTAAATTTTGAATTGTGGAAAAGTTTTATCACCTTTGCAATAATTTAAAGTATTAATACCAAAGCAATGAAAATTTGCCAATTGGCGAGCAAAACTTTGAAAAACTTGATGCATAAAATTCAATACGAAAGCAATAATGAGTAAATCAATCAGTATATTAGACGAGGATTACAAACGGTGGATTCAAGAGCTGAAGACACGCTATCGCAGTAGTCAAATCAAAGCCGCTGTCAAGGTAAACCAAGAGGTTTTGCAATACTATTGGGAACTTGGCCGAGATATTGTGGAGATGTACGCGGAAGCACGTTGGGGTGATAAAATTATAAACGTTCTGTCCGTTGATTTAAAACGAGAATTACCGGAGGCTACCGGCCTTTCAAGAACAAACCTATATTACGCAAAAAAGTTTTATCTATTGTATCATCAAATCGTCCCACAAGTTGTTGGACAATTTGATGAAAATCATGAAAATGCTGAAAACGAGAAAGATATAATTGTCCAACAACTTGTTGGACAATTACAAAACGATCTTTTCTCGATTCCGTGGGGGCATCATAT
This sequence comes from uncultured Bacteroides sp., assembly GCA_964469875.1. Taxonomy (GTDB): domain Bacteria; phylum Bacteroidota; class Bacteroidia; order Bacteroidales; family Muribaculaceae; genus CAG-873. The sequence goes on along the minus strand of CAYYAA010000024.1, from coordinate 85 downwards.
TCGTATTATGGATAAGTGCTCCGATTCGTATGATAAGGCCATTTTTTACGTCCATGAGACATTAAAACAAGGCTGGAGTCGAAAT
>CAYYAA010000023.1:0-24537 GCA_964469875.1 uncultured Bacteroides sp. | reverse complement strand
AAAAATGCCGCCATATTTGACATGGTAAATCAAATATGGCGGCGGTATTCTATTAGTTTTAGGACCTATTTGAGACGGACTTCCTCGAGTTTAACTATTTTATTAACGATAGCATAAATCGTCAGACCACTGATTGAATGGATATTAAGTTTACGCGAAATATTTTTGCGATGTGTCAGTACTGTGTTTACAGATATAAACAGTGTCTGAGCTATCTCTTTGTTTGTCTGACCTTTAACGATACAACCGACGATTTCTTTTTCGCGCTCTGATAGGGCTTCGCCCGACACGTTTTGTTCATCTTCAATTTCGCCATCAGCCGTTTGCCCGCTCTCGGCTACTTCCTTCTCAATGCGTTGAACAGCCGGGACAAATAGGGCATCCTCAACGGCACAGTGCGCCCGCAAGTCGGCTTCACAATTGAAGATATCAAAGAGCACTCCAGCCAAGAGTTCATGGCCATCGGTGCGAGTGTAATATTTGATAATGATATTTTTGAGTTCTTGCAACTTACGGTCAATCGCATCATGACCTTTTGCGAACTGTGCAATTTCAAAATCCGGAGCTTTCACACCGGCTAAAAGGTTGTTCACATACGTGAATATTTTGCGATTTTCGTGCTGCATGTGCTTTCTGACCTCTGACATATATTCATCATAAAATTTGAGTATCAGATAAGCGACTTCGTTCTCACGTGAGCAATCTATTGCTTCGAGAAGTTTACGACGTATTGAGGGAAGTTGGAAGCTCAGAAAGAAGTCATGTGCTTGACTGAGATAAGATATCAATGCTTTGACAGACACCTTATCTATATAAAATTTCACGCTATCTTGACCTTGTTTGATGTAATTTGCAACAGCAAGGAATGTAATCGTATCCACGCCATTTTCGGCACAGACTTCTTGAACAGTTTTCTCGCCAACGCCAAGAGGGATACCAAATCTGGTCATCATCTGTAATAGTGCAGGTTCATCACATATTACATCACACATCTTGTCGTTTTCACTATATCTTATTGACATCGTTTTCTATTTTCTAACAGTGCCACAAAATTACTGATTAATTAACTAAAACGCTATCACTACTTTTGGGTATTTTAATCTCTAAAGTGGGTATTTTGCACGCTTAGCATACTCATTCCTAACCATGTGCAATAAAAATTCACTTAAAATGGCGATTGCAGGCTTTTATAGGCGATAGTAATTTTGCAGTACAAAAAATGACAAGTTTTAGCAGATGAAACACAGACTACTTTTAACAGCAGGCATCATTGCATGCACAGCCTCAAGTTTAACAGCCTATGAGGTGCCGGTCGACTCGGTGGCTCAACAAAGCCAGACTGCAAAGCATAGCCCTGTAAGCCGTCTAACGGTCGGAGGCTACGGCGAAGCAGTAATGACTCGCAATTTCTTCAGCGATAGCTATTTGAGATATTCAGACCCGGAGAGTAAGAAGGACGCCAAGAGCAACGGTCGTTTTGACCTGCCACACGTTGTTATATATATTGGTTATGACTTCGGCAAAGGCTGGAGCATGGGCTCAGAAATCGAATTTGAGCATGGAGGCTCGGAGAGTGCCGTTGAGATTGAGACAGAGGAAGCCGGCGAATATGAAACTGAAGTCGAGCGCGGCGGTGAGGTTGCCATTGAGCAATTCTGGTTGCAAAAGACATTCAACAAGCATTTTAACCTGCGCATGGGTCACATCATCGTGCCAATAGGTCAAACCAACAATCACCACATGCCTACTGAGTTCTTTGGCGTATATCGTCCCGAAGGCGAGAATACAATCATGCCATGCACTTGGCACGAAACAGGCATATCTCTTTGGGGTACAACGGCTTTATGGAATAATGAAAGCAGTCTACGCTATGAGGTAATGTTCCTGCCGGGACTTGATAGCGAGCGTTTTGGCAGTCAAGGCTGGATACATTACGGCTCTGCTTCGCCCTATGAATTTAAGATAGCCAACGCCTATGCCGGAGCTGCACGCGTTGACTTCACGCCTATTCGCGGCGTGCGCTTGTCGCTCAGTGGCTACGTCGGCAATTCATTCAGCAACACCTTGCGCGAAACCGACAACGGCAAGAATGACGGCGTAACAGGCACTGTCACTATCGGAGCATTTGATTTTATGATAAACCGCAGCAACTGGATTGTTCGCGGGTCGGCAGACTACGGACACCTCTCTGATGCAGCACATATATCATCTTTCAACAGACTAATGCCTAATGCATCGCCATCCAAGCGTCAGTATGTCGCCTCTGATGCCTACGCTATTGGCATAGAAGCAGGATATAATCTCTTTGCTTTCAGTCCTAAACTAACAAATGAGGGACAGAAATTTTATCTATTCGGCAGATATGACAACTATGATTCGATGTACAAGATGGAGTCAGGCACACCCTACGGTTGGTGTGGTCGTCAACGTGTCGCCGCCGGAATTAATTACTTCCCTATCAAACAGATAGTAGTCAAAGGCGAATATTCTATCGGTCTACTCGATAAGCAATACAACAACGAACCGAGTGTGTCAATCGGCATTGCCTACTCCGGCTTCTTTATGTAATCAAATTTATCATTATAAAACCATTTCATCATGAACAAGTATTTAAAAAGTGCATCATCAATGTTGCTCGCCGTTGCTGTTGTCTGTGGCTTCACATCATGCTCTGACGATGATGACGAAAGCGCAGTCAGTGAACTCACTGCCAAAGAACAAGCGTTCAAAAACGCAGCAGAACCTTTTGTAAACAACACCGCAATTCCGACATATAAGGCGATGGCTGATGCTGCCATTCAACTCTATGACCAATGCGTGGTTATCCGCGACAAATTTGCCGCTGGCACTCTCACCAAAAGTGATATCGTGACAGCAGGCAACTATTGGAAGACTTCTCGCAAGCAATGGGAGTTGTCAGAAGCGTTCTTGTTTGGTCCTGCAACAGACCATAACATTGACCCGCACATTGACTCATGGCCTTTGGATAAAGCAGCGATGGATGACCTTCTCGCTGACATCCGCAGCGGCAAATCATGGAACATTGAAAACCACGGCGGCTATGGTCTACTCGGCTACCATTCTATCGAATATATTCTCTTTGAGTTGACCAATAACGACACCGAGTCTCAAGCTCACAGTGTCAGCACATACTCAGCCGAGGAACTCGAATATCTCGTTGCTGTAGCTGAAGACTTGCGCAATCAGTGCATTCTTCTTGAGTCTTGCTGGGCAGGCAGTGACGGCATAACTTCAGCAAAACAAGACATCCTCGATGAGGCTGAACTCGGCTACAACGAAGACTATGGCTGGATGATGGTTAATGCCGGTCAAGGTGGCTCTAAATTCAAAACTTACCAACAAGTAGCAGAGGAAATTATTCAAGGCTGCATCGACATCGTTGATGAGGTTGGCAATACCAAAATCGGACGACCACACATCGGCTCAACCGTTGATGACCGCAACTATATCGAGTCCCCCTACTCTCTCAACTCTATTGAGGACTTCCAAGACAATATCCGCTCAGTTCAAAACGCATACTGCGGCACTTACAGCTCAGATGCATCTGTTTCTGACTATGTTAAGAGCGTGAATTCAGCACTTGACACCAAGGTGCGCAATGCCATCACCAACGCTATTAATGTAATCGGCACTATTCCCGAACCATTTGCCAAGACAGCGACAGGCACAGAAGCAGCTAACGCCATTGACGCTTGTGATGAGTTACAAAATGCCCTCGAAGAAGCTATGACTCAAATTTCAAAACAATAATACCCTATGAAGAATTCATTAATGATTCTTCCACTTGCACTTATCACTGTCGCTTCATGTAGTGACAGTGATAAGTCATATAAGGAAGAAGAAACAGCAGAAGCCGCCAAACCTGAATGGTACTATGCAGGAGGTGAGTTAGGCACAGCCTATTTGTCCACATCAAATGCCTATGAGCAGCCGACACCGGCTGTCGAGCAAGCAGGCATGTTGCAATCGTTCAAAAATGGTGAAGCTCTCTTTGAGAAGCCATTCATGGCAAACGTAAGCGGAGTTCGCTCAGGTCTCGGCCCGGCGTATGTCCGCTCATCTTGTATTCACTGCCACCCCGGTTATGGCCACGGCAAACGCCCCGCTGAAGGCAAATTCAGCACATCTGAAATCGGCAACGGCTGTCTGCTCGTTGTCTATAATCCTGACACTGACGGTTATGTGACATGGGTAGCCGGTATGCCTCAAAGCCATGCCGTTGCGCCATTTAAGGCTCCGGTTGATGAGAGCAAAATCACAGTGCGCTGGCTCAATGAGACAGACGAATGGGGCAATAAATTCCCCGATGGAGAGACCTATGAATTGCAATATCCCGAGGTCACTATGCCGGCAGAGGCTATCTATGTCTACAACCAAGGATATACAAACCTCGGCAACTTTGCTGTCAAACTCGAAAGCACAATCGGCATCTATGGCACAGGCTTGCTTGACGCTATAGATGATAATGATTTGCTTGCTCAGTACACAAAAGAGGAGCAAGACGGCTACTTGCAAAATGGTCTTAATCCTTCATTCTTCAGTGGCGGACAATGGGTTAGCCAATATAGCAACTCAACACAAGGCGACGGCACGAAGTACGCTCGCCGCTATACATACGCACTCAGTCGTGGCCCGCTGCAAGATGCCGCCGGTGCTAATGCCATCTGGAACATAACCAACGTGACGCGCTCAGACCGTCGCTATCACTATCTCGATGCAGCAGGAACTTACGCTGAATATTCATCAAAAGACCCTGATGTTCAAGCAGGATTTGACAGCTATATCGCAAAAGTAGACCCTAACAAGGAGCACAAGTCATGGTGGGAAGGCTCAATGGAGAGCCGCATCAAGTCTTATCTCACAGCAAAAGACCTGCCGGTCGAGATGACTGACGATGAATATATTGACTTCATGGTTTGGCATCGCGGATTGGCTGTTCCGGCTGTTCGCGATTATGACGATGCAGATGTTATCCGTGGCAAAAAATTATTTGAGGAAATCGGTTGTGCATATTGCCACCGTCCGTCATGGACAACAGGCGATGACGTAATCAGAGACCCTGCCAAATTCTTCACCGGCAACGAGTTGCCACGTTATCCCCACCAGACTATTTGGCCATACACAGACATGGTGCAACACAAGTTGCACATGACCAATGACATTCGCACAGGTTGGTGTCGCACTACACCGCTATGGGGACGCGGCCTTCACCAAAAATGCACCGGTTCATCAACAGCTGACCGTATGCACGACTGCCGTGCCCGCACCGTCACCGAAGCAATTATGTGGCATGGTTTCTCACAACAAAGCGATGCCCGCTATACGGTTGAAAAATATCGCCAATTATCTAAGGCTGACCGTGATGCAATCTGCAAATTTATTGACGCTATCTAATGATAATGTAATTTATATGACGTGGCAGGGAGAACACGCCTGCCACGTTTTTTTTAACGCTAACCGATGAAGTTGATTAAGACACTCGCTTTTGCACTTATCTCACTGCTCATTGTGACAATGATTGTCGCTACAATTATTGAGCAGATTTATGGCTCTGAATATGCACACACTCACATTTATACCGCGCCGTGGACGATAGCTTTATGGGCGGTTTGTGCTATATGCTCGATTATCTATATTATCTCAAAAAGGTCTAACATGGGTGCAGTTACGATGCTGCTCCATGGCTCATTTATTATCATACTTATCGGAGCTTTAATTTCACATCTAAGTGCTCAGCAAGGCAAAATTCATCTTCGCCAAGACATTAGTGAGGCACAATTTGTCAGTGATGCAGGGAACAAATTCTCGCTACCTTTCAGCATCACTTTGACTGAGTTCAGCGTTGAATATTATCCCGGCACACATGCTCCTATGGACTTTGTTAGCCATATCAAACTTTCTGACGGCGAAGTCGGCAAAGTCAGCATGAATAATGTGCTTAATCACAGCGGTTATCGTTTGTACCAATCAAGCTATGACAGTGACATGCAAGGCACAACATTAATGGTCGCTTATGACCCCTATGGTATCGGCGTGACCTACTGTGGCTACGCTCTACTCGCGCTGACAATGTTACTGTTTTTTATCCAAAAGCGCAGCCGCTATCACATTCTCCTCTCTCGCTCTGCAATGTTGGTAATAGTCGCTTGGTGTGGCTGTATCGGCGCAAAAGCCGATACAGCTATGCCGAAGACTATTAATAATGAGGTCGCCAAGTGTTTTGGAGACTTATATATCTACTACAATGACCGCATCTGTCCATTAGAGACTTATGCTTTGGACTTCACTCAGAAAATTTATGGCAAAGCCGAATATCGTGGATTGAATGCCGTGCAAGTGCTTGCCGGATGGCTGTTCTATTATGATGAATGGAAGCGAGAACCAATGATTAAAATCAAAGAGGCAGAGGCTCGCAAAGTGTTAGGTATCAGTGGCAAGTACGCCAGTCTACAAGACTTCGCTTCGTTTGACGGCTATAAACTCGAAGATGTTATGCAAAGTGCCGAGTACATGAAATACACAGCTGCTAATGAGAAATTTAGTCTTGTCAGCAGCGCCGCCACCGGTAGTTCGCTACGCATCTATCCCGCAATTAGCTCTCATACTATCGATTGGTATTCTCCGGCAGACAAACTGCCGGCAGATATGCCCGAAGACCAGTGGATTTTTATTCGCAAGAGCCTAAATCTGATAGCGCAGTACATCTATGATAACGATAACAAAAGCGTTATCAGTACCTTATCACATATCAAGAAATATCAGCAGAAAGTAGTAGGCACTGACGACTTACCGTCAGATACGCGCTTTAGAGCTGAGAAACTATACAACCACCTGCCACCAACGACCGCTATTGGTGGAGTGTGCCTCGTGTTTGGGCTTTTAGCTTATATAATCATGCTTCGCCACTTGCTGACCGCGAAAAAAGCGACCGGCGAATTGGCTTTTAAGTTATTGTTGTTCATTATATTATTATTTCTCTCAGGGTCAATATGTTTGCGATGGTATGTGAGCAATCACTTGCCACTGTCAAACGGATTTGAAACGATGCAGTTCATGGCATGGTGCTGCACGGCGCTGTCACTGACGCTGCATCGACGCGTTGGCATAATAACACTGCCAACGGGGTTGTTGATTTGCGGATTTTCTCTTCTTGTTTCAGGGTTTAGTCAAAGTAATCCGCAAATCACACAACTTATGCCTGTCTTGACCTCACCATTACTTAGCATACACGTTGTGCTCATCATGATGTCGTATGCACTCTTTGCTTTTATGATGTGCAATGGCATCACAGCCATGATTTTATCACGACACACAGAACAAGTTAATAGCTTGCGCAGAGTTAGCTTATTAGCACTTTATCCTGCACTTTTTATGCTCGCAATAGGCATATTTATCGGTGCGGTATGGGCAAATCAATCATGGGGTACATACTGGAGTTGGGACCCAAAAGAGACATGGGCATTGATTACCATGCTGATATATGCCATATTATTACATGATAACTCGCTGAAAGCGCTACGCAAGCCAATGACATTTCACATATACACAGTCTGCGCATTTGTCGCAGTGTTAATGACATACTTCGGTGTCAACTTCATTTTGGGCGGGATGCATAGCTACGCAGGATAAATTTGGTCGGTCTTAAAAAATTGCATAACTTTGCGGTGAACAGATATCGCAAGACACAGTATTGAGATTTTTGGAAAGTATGGAGGACGACGAAGATTTTGTCCTATAATCAATCTATGAGCAGAGTATTATTATTTTATCCAGAGAACGATTTAGCATTGGCACATGGTGGCGAATTTTTCACCGCACCTGCTGCCGCAGTAAAATTGCATAAGGTAGGCGAAATGTTGCCTCTTTGGTTTGCAAATGATGATGATAGAGTGCTCTGTTCGGGAGTAAATGCCGAATGGTTGCACTCGGTACAACAACAATTTAACATCAAAGCCACAGTCTTTAATCATAAGCCGACAGAGTGTCAGATGCCCTACCCGTGGGGGTGGTCGGCAGCAGTCAGGCGAACATTTATCAATGCCGGATTTGCGACAGACGTTCTGCCAGACTTAGACAAAGTGTCAAAGATGCGCGAATTGTCGCACCGACGCACTGCCATCAAAATCATCAACGACACTCAGTCTTTATTGCATTTCAAGATTGCACCTGCTGCAACAGAAGCGAAGTCAGTTGAAGAAGTTGAAGCCATGCTCAGCAAGAATATGCCATTGATATTGAAGTCGCCTTGGTCGTCAAGTGGTCGCGGATTGTTAGCAACACGTAGCGTCTCACGAGAGGATATATTGAGACAATCAGCAGGGACAATCCGCCGACAAGGTTCGATATTAGTTGAACATGAATGGGAAAAGATTGAAGATTTTGCGTTGCTATATGATGCAGACGGCAATGGCAATGCAACATTCGTCGGCTTCTCGGTATTTACGACCAATGAACGTGGAGCATACATAGGCAATCGCCTTGCAGCACAAGACGTTCTACATGAATATATGAAGAGCCGTTTTCCGAGAATAGATGCCGTAATTGACGCCGTGGGCAAATCCTTATCAACAAACATTGCCACAAGCTACTGCGGACCGTTAGGCGTTGATATGATGCTCATTAAGTCGCCCGAAGGTGATACAGACAAGATGATAGCCGTGTGCGAGGTAAACCTGCGCATGACCATGGGACGAGTGGCACATGAATTTGCCGCACGACACCTCGCAAAAGGGTCTAACGGAGTATATCAGGTCTTACCGTCATCAATGACAGAAAAAATTGATGCTGAACCGATTATAAAAGGCCACAAATTAGTTGAAGGCGCAATAGACTTAACGCCTCAGAATCAGCACTTTTGCTTCAGAGTGACAGCAAAGCGCGATTAGTAGCCTTTGCGATACTTGTCTTCGGATGAGTCCTCGAGGATGCTGAGGTATGATGTGTAGCGCGATTCGGCAATCTCATTGCGTTCAAGAGCCGCACGTACAGCACATCCCGGCTCGTGAGTGTGCGTACAATTACCAAAACGGCAATCTTTAGAGAGCGCAAACAATTCCGGGAAGAAATGGTCAACCTCGTGAATATCAAAATCCACCGTTCCAAAACCACGTACTCCGGGAGTATCTATGATTGAACCACCGTCCGGCAAATGGAAAAGTTCTGAAAATGTTGTGGTGTGCATTCCTGTGTCATGAACAGACGAAATCTCTGCCGTTTTCAAATCTAAACCGGGAATGAGCGTATTGATAAGCGTAGACTTGCCAACGCCTGAATTACCGGCAAAGAGCGTAACTTTATCGCGCAAGAGTTCGCGAAGTTTATCTATGCCATCTCCGGTGTGTGCCGACATAGTCACGACCTTATAACCAATTGAGCGATAGAGATAAGCGACAGCATCAAGCAGTTCGCCATCTTCTTCGTCAAGCAAGTCAATCTTATTTATAGCCACGACAGCCTCAACGCTATAGGCTTGGGCAGTAGCTAAAAATCTATCAATGAAAGTTGTAGATGTTGCCGGGTGTGCCAACGTGACAACGAGTAAGGCTTGGTCGAGGTTAGCCGCAATGATATGTGACTCCTTGGAGAGATTGCTTGCGCGACGGATGATGTAGTTGCGGCGCGGATTAATTTTGACGATAAAAGCCGTACCATCAGCGGCTTGTTCGCCTAACTCAACAAAATCACCGACTGCCACGGGATTGGTCGTGCGTATGCCTTTGATGCGGAAATTACCTTTGATTTTACAATTTATTTCGCTACCATTCTCTACTTCAACAACATAGTGTGAGCCGGTGTTCCTTACAACTATACCATTCATAAATTCAGAAATAATTTTCAGCGTAAAGTTACTAAAAAATTGCTATCTGTCAAAGCCTTATACAATCGGTGGAGAGGTAGTCCCATGACATTGTAAAAGCAACCGCGAATGCCGACAATACCGATGCCGCCAATCCATTCTTGTATGCCATAAGCACCTGCCTTATCGTATGGACGATAAGTGTCAACATAGTGCGAAATTTCAGCTGACGTAAGTGGTGCAAAAGTCACCTCTGTAGTCTCACTAAAAGAGTGTGTACCTGCTGAAGTCGCAACAGTAACGCCTGTAACGACATGATGAGTTTTACCCGACAATTCAGTCAGCATATCAACGGCGGCTTGACGGTCGTGTGGTTTACCAAGGATTTTGCCATTTGATATTACAACGGTGTCAGCAGTAATAAGGACATTATCATCCACAGCTAAATCACTGTATGCCTTAGATTTGAGTGCAGATAAAAATTGCGGCACTTCTTCAGCGTTTAAGGTCTCAGGATATGTTTCATCAACATCTCGAGACGGCGCTATAGTGACATCGCTGTAAATCATATTGAGAAGCTCGCGACGACGCGGCGAGTTTGACGCGAGAATTATTTTCATTGTCTGCATAATCAGATGTGTAGCAAGTAGCGAATCATTTTAAATTATCACCAGCCGAAGGCATGAATATCGCTCATCCAAGTGCCTTGAGCGCGCATAATTTCCTCAAGCAACTCGCGAGCTACGCCATATCCGCCATCTGCTGTTGATATAAATCTCGCGACGCGTTTCACCTCAACGTCAGCATCTTTAGGCGCTACCGGCAGTCCGACTTCGCTCATCACAGGGATATCAGGAATGTCATCACCAACGTATGCCACCTGTTCGGGTGTGAGATTATTTTCTTCAAGCCATTGTTTGAGAATAGGCAGTTTCATTGCCGCTTTGAGATATACATCCTTAATGCCCAAAGCATTATACCTTTTAGCTACCGAAGGCGAGTCTGCACCTGTAATGATAGCCAAATGCAAACCTCGCTTTACGGCTAACTGCATGGCATAGCCATCTTTAATGTTAGCCATGCGGCAAGGTACACCATCAGCACCCATCGGAATGGTTGAGGGAGACAATACGCCATCGACATCAAAGACAATGCCACGTATCTTACTAAGGTCGTAATCTATTTTACTCATAATGTTTTGTTTACGGAATGAGAATCCATTATAGCTTGCGAAATTTCGCGATAGATAGGTCTTATTTTTTCAGGAAGGCGCTCAATGTGAGCTCGCATGACATCAACATCGCCACGTCGTGCCGGACCGGTCTGAGCTTGGTGTGCTCCTACTGCTAATGTTTTATCTAAAGTGGCACGAATAAGCGGAGCAAGAACATCAAAATTATAGCCATCCTTTTGGAGCTGCTCAGTTGCGCATTGCCAAAGATAAGTAACAAAATTACAAGACAATACACCGGCGATATGAAGCGTGCCGCGTTGCGCTGAATCGGCATGATGTACCGACTTTGAGAGCAATGCCGCCAAGCTGTCAATCTTTGCTAAAGATGACTCATCACTCGCCTCTGTAAAGAACGGCACTTGCGTTAGGTCAACATCAGCATCTCGCGAGAAGGTCTGGAGCGGATACAACACGCCATAACTACTTGCTGACGAGGATAATACCGTCATTGGAATACTGCCTGAGGTGTGCATCAAAACGCCACGATAGTCATGAATCTTTTGAGCAACATCTGACACAGATGTGTCTGATGTAGAAATAATTACATAATCCAATGACAAATCGAGAGACAACACATCATCAGCCGCTGCACACCCGGGCAAAGTCGCAGCTAAAGCTCGCGCATGACAAATATCACGGCTAATAACCTGACACACAGACAAGCCCGCAGCTAAAAAGCCACGGGCGAGATGCGTTGCCACATTTCCCGACCCGATAAATCCTATGCGAGCAGGAGTGTGTTGCATTATTCTTGAGCAGGATTCCATTGACCGATATGCACCTTCTCCCAAAGCAATTTTGAGGGGTCAACCGGTTTACGTTCTTCATTCTTATAACCGAAAGTCATAATGCACTCAACGACAAGGCTATCAGGAATGCCGAGAATTCCGCGCACAATATTTTCGGCGGGTTCATCATCTTGAGCATAACGCTCGCGTACTTGAATCCAACAAGAGCCGATACCGAGGTCCGCAGCTTGCACTTGCATCAGAACGGCAGCAATTGAGGCATCCTCGACAAACATATCACTGACCTCCGGGTCAGCGACAACAACAACAGCAAGCGCTGCGCCTGCGATAGGTTTTGCGCCAAATTGCTTGCACTCGGATAAGCGTTGCAGTACTGCCTTATCCTCAACAACGACAAAATTCCATGGGCGCGAACTTTTTGACGAAGGTGCTAAAAGCGCAGCTTCGAGTATTGTTTTAACATCGTCTTGGTCAAGTGGTTGTTCGGTATAGCGTCTAATGCTGTGACGCTCAATCAAGAGTTGATGCAAATTTTCCATATAAGTGAGTGTTGTTTTTTTAGGAATTACACCGCATCAATGGCGAGGGGGAGACGACCGATAAAGTGATTGGGAATAAAGAGATTAGCGGCGACATACCCACGCATCAGGGTAACGTGCGCTGACTCCGGTTGTCCTTGATTTAGCTTGAACATCGGCGACAGACTCTCCGGTTAAGGCATAGACACGGTAGTGACCATCTTTAGCGAGAACGCTAAGATTTGTATCTTTACTTTTAGCAACGTATGCCTCGGCTTCAGCCAAAGATGCGAGCGAAGCGACAATCAGACAGTAGTTGCCACTATTATTATCATTTTGTTTTGACTGAATATTAGGCTTGGCACTTGTCTCAACTGATTCTTGTTGCTGAGCGATAAGTTTTGCGGCTGTTTTTTCTCTGTAAGCCTTTGCTTGCGCCAATGCCTGACGATGAGCAGTACGCTGTCTATTGTACTCAACAGTATCAACAACAGTCACCGCATCATTAAATGTCGGCAATACTAATACCGGCATGTTATCAGTTTTACCGGGACGCTCAATAAGCTCCGGTTGTTGCTGTTTTTCTCGTTGTGAAGATTTCTCGATAGAGAGTGACGCGTATTGAGCGTTCTCTACACGCAAGGGCAATGTCAAAGCGACACCAACAGCAATCAAAGCTATAACAACAGCAGCGACTTTGACACGACGCATTGTGCGCGCGATAAAGTTGCGGCGGTTATACTCGATAGCATCTTCATCATTAGCTTGAGCCTCAACACGACGTTCAGCTAAAGTCTTGACATTAACCGAAGGCAACCACATTGCCGACAAAGACAGACGCTCTGCATCATAAGGACGGAACGACAAGTTGCGGTTTTCGTCTACTAAAAGCTCTCCAATACGGCCAAGTGATAGACGGTGCTCTGCTTCGAGTTGATGGCGCATTGCATCAACAGCTTCTGCAAGCATACGGCAAGCAGCATCATAACTAACACGCTGTGCACGAGCTATTGATGAAGCAAGCATACCATCATTATCAGTCAAATCCGGATTAAATGAAAAACGACGTACAGGAGGCAACCATGCACCGCTTTCTGCATCATAATGAGCTGACACAGACTGCGATAACACAGCACCAAGACCGGGTATTATCACGCATTGGCGTGACAATATCAGATACTCTATATGTCCTATCACGTTAATCATGTTACAAATTTAATGGATATTTTTCATATAACAAAACATTTTTTGTGTGCGTTTAATTTTTTTGTGACAATTAAAACTGTAACTTTGCATTAGGAAGCCTGTCAAGAGGCTATCAATCAACTTAACAACACATAATTATAATGACACTAATAAAATTCAAGACAGCACTTATAACCGCTATATTTTCAATATTTGCATCAACAATATATCTCTCGGCTGAGATTCCTGAGACAGACAATGGCGTTAGGCCGGAAGACGAGGAGAGACCTTATATGATTTTGATAGGCCAATCAGAGAAAGCTGCCAACGAACAAAATTGGGCAGATGCTGCAGCGCGTTTGGTTGACGCTATGGCGGTCGAGCCTAACAATCCGTCAAACGTATTACTGATGTCAAACTTAGGTTTGCTGTATTCTTATATGGATCAGGATTCACTCGCTATCGTAACACTCGACCGTGCCCACGAAATTGCGCCACAAATGGTTACAGTCTTGGAGAACAGAGCGCACATAAAGCTAAAATTGGGACATGACCGCGAGGCTTATGACGATTTTGCTCAAATTATAGAGTTGGATTCTCTCGACACCGACGCGCGCTATTATCACGGCATCATGGCACTCTACTCCGGAGATTTACAGACAGCAGAACGCGATTTTGACATACTAAAGAAGGTAAGACCTGATGCGCACGACACCGCAGTCGCTCTTGGCTCACTTTACTCCTTGACAAGACGCGACAAGGAGGCTATCCCATATTATAAACGACTACTGACAGTTGAATCAGCGCCGGAATATTATTCATCACTTGCCGGATGCTATCTTGCCACCGGAGACATCACTGAGGCAGCGGCAACAATTTCAGAAGGCATGAGCAAATACCCCAATGACCCGGAGCTTTACTACTACCGCGCATGGCTCAATCGCGACCGATTGCTGCTTGATGATGCAAAAAGCGATGCAAGTCGCGCTATCGCGCTCGGTGCATCGCCTGCAAAGGTTAATGATTTATTCAAGTAGTTGAGTCTTAAATATCTTTTATCTGCCACCATTTGTACGAGACATTTTCGTCATAAACGTCGCTACCGTCAACTCGTTTGATGTACTTTACGACTTGAATGGTTAATGGTAGCACAACAATCTCATAAGCCGTTTTTAAAACGACTTGCAAAAGCATCATCTTAAACAGCTCACTGACCGGCATCAGGCCGCCAAACGCCAAGGGGAAGAATATCACCGAGTCAGCGCCTTCACCGGCGAGAGTCGATACTATGGCACGGAGTGAGAAATTTTTGCCCCCCGATGCTATCTTCATTCTGCTCATCACATAGGCATTCAAGAACGAGCCGACAAGGAATGCTGTCAAACTTGCAACGGCGATGCGTGGAGCTAAGCCAAACACAAAGTTAAAGGCATCCTCTCCCTGCCAGAATGGAGCCGCAGGCAACCATACGGCAATTTTGCCCATGGCCACGACCATAAAATTCATCAAGAAGCCCATCCAGATAATCAGACGCGCCTTGCGGAAGCCCCATACCTCTGCTATACAATCATTGATAATGTAGGAAATAGGAAACACTATTAGTCCGGCAGTTACAGTCAATGCGCCAAGACTTACGACTTTTGTTTCCAAAAGATTTGCCGCTACGAGACATACACAAAAGATGATGCCGAGCAACATGAAAGATACAGATACTGTGCGGTTATTATTCATCTACCTGTTTTTTACGTGGTTAATCCGGATACACGGTTGCAAAAAGCAACATATCTAAAAATGATAAGCGCAACTCTGATATTGAATTGCGCTTATCTTGTAGCGGGACCGAGAATTGAACTCGGGACCTCCGGGTTATGAATCCGACGCTCTAACCAACTGAGCTATCCCGCCGTTTTGCGAGTGCAAAGTTATGACAAAAGTTTGAGTTAACCAAATATTTTGGACACTTTTTTCAAAGATTTTTCGTAACATTCTGCTTGACGTTTAGCAGTCAGAGTGTTACACTCGCAAGTTTTTTATATCGCAATAGCGAATTGTTATTGCTGATTGGGACGATTAAAATCTTCCGGTCTTTTTGGCTTCTGAGATTCGTGATATTGCAGCCATTGATTGTATAGGTCATCAGAGACGAGAACTTTCTTCATCGTTTTTTGAAGTTTTTGCTCCTGTTTCTCCATATTCTTCATGCGCTTTTCAATATCTTTAGCAGAGACCTCCTTTGGCATATCGGGACGCTCACCTTGGAATCCACCTTGAGTGTCATCCATATCTCCGCCGAATCCGCCGGGGCCACCCATGCCGCCACCAGGACCGCCCATGCCACCACCGCCGGGACCACCCATGCCGCCGCCGGGACCGCCCATGCCGCCACCGCCGGGACCGCCGCCCATTCGTCCACCACCGGGACCTCCTTGCGGCCTTCCTACTTGACCATTGAAAGATGATGATGAGAATGGCTCACCGCCAAAGACTGCTTTATTATACTTTGTGTAAGCACTATAAACTTTGCTAAACTGTTTATCTGTCAAGCCAAGTTCACCACGCAAGTAATCGGCTTGTTCAAATGATGACTTGCGCACCGGCATTTGGTGTTCAGGGCCTTGCGATTGCTCTTGTTGAGGTGGCTGCTGACCGTCAGGCATTTGAGCAAAACCTACAGCCGGAGCAAATGCCAACGCAAGCGCCAAAAGATAAGTTTTTTTCATAATCGTTATTTTTATTGTTGGCGCAAAGTTAATGATTTAATCGGAACGGTGAAGGAAAAAACGTCATTTTTATGCACAAAGAAAAAGAGACATTCTCACGAGTGCCTCTCCTTCCATTCATCACATTATGCTTAAAATTAAAGTACTAAAGGGTGTTCTGTATCATTAATAATTTATGTCTTAGTATCTGCTTTCGATAACATCCCAATCAATTATCTCCCAAAGAGCATTGAGGGCATCCGCGCGACGGTTTTGATAGTCGAGATAATAGGCGTGTTCCCAGACATCAAAGGTCAATAGCGGCGTCAATCTGGATGTCAATGGATTTTCAGCATTTGAGCTTTTGGTTATTACAAGTTTGCCACCATCATCCCTTGAGAGCCA
Organism: uncultured Bacteroides sp.; assembly: GCA_964469875.1. Taxonomy (GTDB): domain Bacteria; phylum Bacteroidota; class Bacteroidia; order Bacteroidales; family Muribaculaceae; genus CAG-873. Next base: position 7,930 of record CAYYAA010000023.1, on the reverse strand, counting down.
CACCCAGCCTGAGCCAAAGATTGAAGTACCGGCAGCGACAAAATCTTTTTTGAATTTGTCAAACGAGCCAAAATCTCTGTTTATCACCCGAAGCAGTTCGCCGCTCGGAGCATTGCTGCCATCAGGAGAAAAGGAGAAGAAGTAGAAGATGTGGTTCCATGCTTGTGCAGCGTTGTTAAACAATTCGCCTTTTGCACTCGCTATTATATCTTCAAGCTCCATATCCTCGTACTCAGTACCTTTAATCAGGCGATTGAGGTTATCAATATATATTTTTTCGTGAACGCCATAATGAAATTCTACAGTTTCGCGACTTATATTAGGTGCGAGAGCTTCATCGTCATAAGGCAGTTCAGGTTGTTGATAAGTCATAATCAGTTGTATTTGTCGATTTTTGTATAGTATAACAAGGCAGGTCTAAAATAGTTCACAACATTGACAAAATAATTACAAAATAATTACATTAATTTTTGAGCGTCCGCGATTATATAAAAATATTTAAAATAAATCTCACTCTGAATAATTATCGCTATTTTTACAACAAAATCAATCAGTCACAGTTTACAGACAATGCTTAGTTAAAGTAAACAGTTTGTAAATCAAGCTGAAACAACAATTTTAGAGATTATCATACCAAACCACAAAGCTATAATAAAAACAGTATAACTCTGTCTATGAAACTATCATTTCATATTAAATATCGCACCGTGTGGGGCGAGTCAATATATTTGACAGGCGACAATGCCGCCATTGGAGGTGGCGATGAGTCGAAAGCCGTGCAACTGCACCTCAGCGGGTCTGACACTTGGTCAACCTCAATAGAAGTGGCTGACAGTTGCAGCAACATCACATATCATTACATTGTGAAGCGCGAAGATGGGTCTGTTCGTCATGAATATGGCGCAGCGCACAGCGTGAAGTGTCCGACCAACATTGCGTGCTTAGACATCCATGACCAATGGCAAGCAATGCCATCTGACAAGCCTTATTATTCATCAGCATTCACCGACTGCATCTGTAACCGCCACGAGCGCGCAGCCGCTGTCAATCCCGCCAAAGGCAAAGTTACGCTGCGTGTTGCCGCTCCTATCGTTGAGGCACATCAGGCATTGGCAGTGTGCGGTGACGCGTCTGTCTTGGGCAAATGGAACCCGAAGCACGCCGTAGTGATGAGCGACCATGAGTTCCCTTATTGGACGGTTAATATTGACGCATCAGCTATCACGCCAAACTCTGAATATAAATTTCTTATTATAAATAAGAAGTCAGGCGAAGTCGTAGCGTGGGAGAATTGCTTGAACCGCAAGTTCGGCGTTATCACACCCGTTGATGATGCAACTGTAATATCCGGCTTAACATTCTGCAATCCATTCGGACCGTGGAAGGGCGCAGGCGTTGCAATACCCGTATTCTCTTTGCGCAGCAATGATGACTTCGGCGTGGGCGATTTCTATGATCTTAAACTAATGGTAGATTGGGCTGTAAAGACCGGTCAAAAGTTCATCCAGATATTGCCTATCAACGACACCACGATGACACACACGTGGACTGACTCTTACCCATATAACGCTAACTCTACCTTTGCTCTTCACCCGATGTATCTGCGCCTCAGCGCATTGGGCACTCTCAAGGACAAGGCTCGCCAAGAATATTATGACAATTTAGGCAAGGAGCTAAATCAGCTCAAAGAGATTGACTATGAGCGCGTAACAGAGAGCAAGATTGCATTCTTCAAAGAGATTTTCGCGCAAAACGGCGCAAAAGACATTGCTTCAAGCGATTACAAGGCTTTTGTTAAACGCAATGAACACTGGCTGCTGCCTTATGCTGCGTTCTGCTCACTGCGCGACCATTATAACACGCCCGACTTCGCTCAATGGGGCGAATACGCATTATATAATAAGGAGCGAGTAGACAAGTATATCAAAGCAAACAAGTCAGAGATAGACTATGTATGCTACTTGCAATATCACCTCGACAAGCAGATGCGCGAAGTGCGCGACTACGCTCACGCCAACGGCATTGCCATCAAAGGCGATATTCCTATCGGCATCTCGCGCACGAGTGCTGATGCGTGGACCGACACACGCTTGTTCAACATGGACTGCCAAGCCGGTGCTCCGCCGGACGACTTCTCTGTATTAGGTCAAAACTGGGGATTCCCAACCTACAATTGGGACGAGATGAGCAAGGACGGCTTTGCATGGTGGAAAGCTCGTTTCTGCAAAATGGCAGAATATTTTGATGCATATCGCATCGACCACGTGCTCGGCTTCTTCCGCATTTGGCAAATCCCGATGAGCGCAGTGCACGGCCTATTGGGTATCTTCAACCCGGCACTGCCCTACTCTCCCGAAGAGTTGCGCAACAACTACGACTTCTGGATTGACAAAGACAAGCACACCACGCCATTCATCATGGACTGGTTCCTTGAAGACTACTTCGGCGAATACACAGCAGAAGCTCGCAACAGCTTCCTCGTGAGCCTCAGCGACGGACGCTATATGCTCAAGCCCGGATTTACAACACAACGTCAAGTTGCTGACTTCTTCGCAACACTGCCAAAGAATGAGAAAAATCAACGCATTTGCGACGGCTTACTTGGCTTGCTTGACAATGTATTATTCATCGAAGACCCTTACGAGAAAGGCAAATATCACCCGCGCATCTCAGCACAATTCACCACAATCTATCGCTCACTCAATGACTATGAACGATACTGCTTCAACCGCCTCTACAATGACTTCTACTATCACCGTCACAACGACTTCTGGTATGGCAAGGCAATGTGGAAGTTGCCGGCACTAACCGAGGCAACCAATATGTTGGTATGTGCTGAAGACCTCGGCATGATACCGGCTTGCGTTCCCGCCGTTATGAATGCGCTACAAATTATAGCATTAGAGATACAACGTATGCCGAAAGACCCGACAACACGATTCGGCAATACATGGGCTTATCCATATTACAGCGTCTGCACAACATCAACTCACGACATGAGCGGCATCCGCGCATGGTGGGAGGAAGACCGCGATGCTACACAAGCATTCTATAATGAGACCTTGCAGTGTCAAGGCGGCGCACCGTTCTACGCCGAGCCGTGGATTTGCGAGCGCATTATTGACCTCCACTTGAAGTCTCCGTCAATGCTCTGCATCCTTCCGCTTCAAGACTGGTTGTCAACAGACGGCACACTCCGCCGCGAAAATCCGCAGGAAGAACAAATCAATGTGCCTGCCAACTCTCGCCACTACTGGCGCTACCGCATGCACTTGACCTTAGAAGAGTTAAATACAAAAGATGAATTCAATCGCCGCCTACATGGCATGATTAGCTCGTCAGGTAGATAATATGACAACTAAAAAACGCCACTCAACTTCACAAATGAAGCGAGTGGCGTTTTTTTATTAGAGTAATATCTCAAAAATCGCGACAGATTAACCGTATTGGATTGTACCGTCAGCGTTGCGATATTGGTCAAAACCTTTTTCGTAGTGAGTCATTGCACGAAGGCTCATACCCATGCTTGAGAAACCACCATCGTGATAGAGGTTTTGCATAGTCACCTTGCGAGTCAAGTCACTGAACATAACAACGCAGTATTGAGCGCACTCGTCAGCAGTAGCATTGCCGAGGGGAGACATACGGTTTGCAAAGTCCATCAAAGAATCCATACCCTTAACACCGCTACCTGCTGTGGTAGGAGTCGGAGATTGAGAAATGGTGTTGATGCGGACGTTCTTTTCACGACCATAGATATAACCGAAGCTACGCGCGATAGATTCGAGCAAAGCCTTAGCATCTGCCATATCGTTGTAACCGAACATGGTGCGTTGTGCTGCCATATAGGTCAAAGCGAGGATGCTACCGTATTCGTTGATTGCATCAAGTTTCTTGGCAGCTTGAATCATTTTGTGGAATGATATAGCTGAAATATCAAGAGTCTTGTTAAGCATTGAGTAGTCGAGGTCATCATAGAGACGCTTTTTGCGCACATTGGGAGACATACCGATTGAGTGCAATACAAAGTCGATTTTGCCGCCAAGCACTTCTTGAGATTTGCTGAAAACATTTTCCAAATCTTCAACACATGTAGCGTCAGCAGGGATGATTTCGGCATTCACTTTCTCTGCAAGGGCATCGAGTTCGCCCATACGGAGAGCCATAGGTGTGTTTGAAAGGGTGATGGTTGCACCTTCTTCAACGGCTCTTTCAGCCACTTTCCATGCGATACTCTTATCGTTGAGCGCACCGAAAATAACACCTCTTTTACCTTTTAATAAGTTGTAGCTCATTGAAATATTCTAAAAATTAGTTATTGTCATATATGATTTTGGCGAGGTAAAGTTACGATTTTTAGATGAGACTGCCAAATATCACTCACCGAGCAAGTTGCCGTTTTAGCATATCAGTCTCTTTATTTATAACATTAAAGTACTATAATAGTGATAAATAGCACAGGACCACATCCACGGATGCAGTCCTGTTACAAATAGCCCATTTATGTATTTTTCACTTGAAAAGCAAGCGAAATTTCTTATTATTTCAATAGGTAATCAGCCATTGAAGCAGCGGCTTTGCGACCGTCACCCATGGCAAGAATTACCGTTGCACCACCTCTCACGATATCGCCACCGGCAAAGATTGTCGGTATCGAAGAATGGAGATTATCATCAACAGCAATCGTTCCGCGCTCGGTCACATCAAGACCTTTGATACTTCGCGGGATAAGCGGGTTGGGTGATACGCCTACGCTGACAATAACTTCATCAACGGGTATCTCGTCTAACGCACCGGGGATGGGCACGGGGCGACGGCGACCACTCGCATCGGGTTCGCCAAGCTCCATGCGCTGAACGACAACAGAAGTCACCCTGCCACGTTCATCGCCGTGATACTCAACCGGATTACAGAGTGTCATAAATTTAACACCTTCTTCTTTGGCATGGTGTACTTCCTCACGACGCGCCGGCATCTCGTCCTCGCTACGGCGATAGATAATCATTGCCTCTTCAGCGCCCATGCGCAAGGCTGTACGGACTGAATCCATTGCAGTATTGCCACCACCGATAACAGCAATACGTTTTCCTTTAAGCACGGGAGTATCGGCATCACCACGTCCTGCGCCCATGAGGTTAATGCGAGTAAGATACTCGTTGCTTGACATTACACCGATTAGATTTTCACCGGGTATCCCCATAAAACGAGGAAGACCCGCACCACTTGCCACAAATAATCCTTTGAAACCACGAGCAATGAGGTCATCATAGCTCAAAGTCTTGCCTATGACCGTATCTTTGACAAAATCGACACCAAGGGCGCGAAGTGAATCAAGTTCTGCATCAACAACTGAATTAGGCAGACGGAATTCAGGAATGCCATATTTAAGCACACCTCCTATTTCATGAAGCGCCTCATAAACAGTGACTTCAAAGCCACGCTTTGCCATATCACCGGCAAAAGAAAGTCCGGCAGGGCCTGACCCGACAACAGCAACTTTTATGCCATTGCTTGCAGGCTTTTGCGCTACAGGCTTGTCTTTTGAGAGACGTTCACGGTCTGCGGCAAAGCGTTCAAGCCAGCCGATAGCGACAGGCTGCTTCTTCATCTTATTATATATGCACTTGCTTTCGCATTGACGTTCTTGAGGACATACACGGCCGCAAACGGCGGGCAATGCGCTTGTCTGTTTGAGCACAGCGGCAGCTTGCATAAACTCGCCACGTTGTATATTCTTGATAAATCCGGGGATATTGATTGAGACCGGACAGCCCTGCATACATTGAGGGTCGGGACAATCAAGACAGCGTGTTGCCTCAGTCACTGCCTGTTGCTCGTTTAACCCCTGATTGACCTCCTCGTTGCAAGTAATTCGATAAGCCGCATCAAGTTGCGGCATCTCTGCTCGCGCGATAGCTGAGCGGTCTTTAGCTGAGAGCGCCTCGCGCAGGTCTTGACGCCATTGCGCGTCACGACTTGATGATGTCATATTATCTGATTGTGACATAATAAATTAGATTCAAGATTTAATTATAAGCGCGCAAGCGCATCATCATCTCGTCAAAGTCGACTTGGTGAGCATCAAACTCCGGACCATCGACACAGACAAATCGCGTTTTGCCACCAACAGTGACGCGACAAGCTCCGCACATTCCGGTGCCGTCAACCATGATTGTATTAAGTGAACAGATAGTCGGCACGTTGTATTTCTTGGTAAGCAAGGCTGTAAATTTCATCATCACCGCCGGACCTATGGTGACAACCAAGCCAACATTTTCTGATTTGAGAACAGACTCCACGCCATCAGTGACGAGACCTTTGCGGCCATAGCTACCGTCATCGGTCATAATGATAACCTCATCAGAGTTCTCGCGCACTTGCTCTTCAAGGATAATCAAGTCCTTTGTTCGAGCAGCAATGACGCTGACAACGCGATTACCGGCCTGCTTCATAGCTTTGACAATAGGCAAAAGCGGAGCCATGCCAACGCCTCCGCCACAACAAACAACAGTGCCGTTAACACGCTCGATTTTTGTCGCTTGACCGAGCGGACCGACAACATCTGTCAGTGCGTCACCGGGCTCAAGTGCACAGATTTTTTGTGAAGATAGACCGACAGCTTGCACCACCAACGTGATAGTGCCTTTCTGAACATCGGCATCAGCGATAGTTAAAGGAATGCGCTCTCCGTTATCGCCACAACGCACAATCACAAAGTGACCGGGACGGCGCGAGCGTGCAATATCAGGAGCTTCGACTACAAGTTTAACCACTTTTTCTGAAAAGTGTTGTTTTTCTACGATTGTATTCATTTAAGTATTAATAAGTTTCATCGTATGAGATTTAGTGCTCACATGGCTAAGCTGATATAGGCACTGCCATGTGATAGGGCAAAGTTACAAAAATTAATGAATAATCACTATAATTATCCGTAAAATTAGCTGCGATAGTGCAGAAAAGATGTCAAATAAGTGACACGGTGTTTTGTACACGAAAAAAAATTTGTAAATTTGCGAGATAATAGCCAACTATTAACCATTTAAACAAATTATGGCTCAACAAGAAGATGTTTTTAAGAAAATCGTCTCACACGCCAAGGAGTACGGTTTTGTTTTCCCCTCAAGTGAAATTTATGACGGCTTGTCTGCCGTTTATGACTATGGTCAAAACGGCGTAGAGTTGAAAAATAACATCAAACGCTACTGGTGGGATTCTATGACTTTGCTTCACGAGAACATCGTGGGCATCGACTCTGCTATCTTTATGCACCCCACAATCTGGAAAGCATCAGGTCACGTGGATGCGTTCAACGACCCGTTGATTGATAATCGCGACTCAAAGAAACGCTATCGTGCTGACGTCCTCATTGAAGACCACCTCGCTAAATATGACGAAAAAATCGAGAAAGAAGTAGCTAAAGCACGCAAACGCTTCGGCGAAAGTTTTGACGAGGCTCTGTTCCGTCAAACAAATCCTCGCATAGCCGAAATCGTGGCTAAACGCGATGCCGTTCACGCTCGCTTTGCTGAAGCTATGAACGCAAATGACCTCGAAGGCTTGCGTCAAATCATCCTCGATGAAGGCATCGTTTGCCCTATATCAGGCACAAAAAACTGGACAGAAGTTCGCCAATTCAACCTCATGTTCAAGACCGAAATGGGCTCAACAGCAGACGGCGCAATGTCAGTTTACCTCCGTCCTGAGACCGCTCAAGGCATCTTTGTCAACTACCTCAACGTGCAAAAGACAGGTCGTATGCGCATCCCATTCGGTATCGCTCAAATCGGTAAAGCATTCCGCAACGAAATCGTTGCACGTCAGTTCATCTTCCGTATGCGCGAATTTGAACAAATGGAGATGCAATTCTTTGTACGCCCGGGTGAAGAACTCACTTGGTTCAACAAATGGAAAGAAACTCGCCTCCGTTGGC
>CAYYAA010000022.1:0-24635 GCA_964469875.1 uncultured Bacteroides sp. | reverse complement strand
AGTTTGTCACCTTTTGGAATTGAGAAGTGTCTAACATACGAGATGTCTCAAAGAAGAATATTAATAAAAACTTAAAATAGACAGTATGTTTTATTTTGTCCAAATCTTAGTTCCAATCTTTGTATGCGTTGTCCTGCCGGTAGCTGTGATATTCATTATCTATCGCGCATCAATGAATAGAGAGAATAAGCGTGCAGAAGTGCTCATTAAAGCTATCGAGGTTAACAACGGTATAGACGCGGAGAAGCTCGCAGAGGCTTTCAGTAAGCCAAAGAAAACGGCTCGTGAAACTCTTAGCCTACGTCTGCTACGAGGATGTGTGTCAACACTTGTCGGCCTTGCTTTCGGCATTTACGGCATTTATATGGACTGCGCTCACCCTGACGCATGGTTGCAGATGGTTGCCTACCTTATCTGCGGTGCATTACTCGCCATAGGCATTGGCTATCTAATAGTCTACTTCGTTACTCGTAAACAAGTGCTTGGCAACGCCGACGAGAACCAAGAATGAACCGCGAGCAATTTATAACACTCGTCGAGAGTAATCAGAAAGCACTTCGCCGCTTTCTGATTGCTCTCTGCTGTGGCGACTCGCAACTTGCCGATGATATTGCACAAGAGACCTATATCAAAGCCTATCTTTCTTGCAACAAACTAAATAATGTCGAAAAATTTAAGGCTTGGATATTCCAAATCGGGCATAATACGTTCATCAATCATAAACGCGTACAACACGCATATTCAGATGAAGAGGAAGCGATAAATGTCGCAGACGAAACAGCGACTGACAGTGCTTTTAATTATCAAGAACTCTATGTCGCACTAAATAAATTGCCCGATAAAGAGAGAACTTCAGTCTTGCTATTTTACATGGAAGGCTATTCCATAAAAGAGATAGCCCAGATAATCGAAGCATCTCAGGATGCCGTTAAACAACATTTATCGCGAGGTCGCAATCACCTGCGCGGATTATTATCCTCAAAGTGACGATAGCATATATGGAAGAAGAAATTTTAAAAGACATATTCAATAAATTCGAGCCGCAACTGTCGTCTCACGACGAATTTATGGCTAATCTAAAGCGCAATCTTAACGCTGTAGAGTGCATAAAGCAACAACAAGCAGCTGCTAACAAGCACAATAAAATTGCTGTCTGGATTGCCGCTGTATCAGGATTTATTATAGGAGCGCTGCTGACATTATTATTCCCGTTTATTAAAGGGAGTCTTTCAACCATAAGCATTAACGCCTCATGGCTCAGCGCCGAAGATATTTCAACCGCAATCCAAGTAATTGTTTGGGCAATTATTGCGATAACATCGTGCATTACAGCATATAACGTATATGAGATTTCATTATACAAATTAGCAAAACGAGCAACGATATAACAAAATAAAAGGCCCTGAAATAGATTGAACGCAAAAGTCAATCTATCTCAGGGTCAATTATTTAATTAGCTATTTTTACTCTAAGCTAAAAGAAGTTACAGATTTGATGTCAGTTGATGAGCTTCCGATATAAGCGCGGAACTTGCCCGGCTCGGCACGCCATGCTGAAATCGTGTCGTCATAAAATTTCAAATCATCGACCGTAATATTAAAGCTAATTTGTTTTGTCTCACCCGGTTGGAGTGACACTTTCTGAAATCCTTTAAGTTCCTTAACAGGACGCAAAACAGAGGCTTTATCATCACCGATGTAAAGCTGTGCGACTTCTTTACCTTCACAATTTCCGGTATTAGAAACATTGAAAGTTAAAATCAATGTTTCGCCTTCATGAATCTTCGTTGACGATGCCTCAGGTTTTGAGAAGCTGAATGTAGTATAACTCAAGCCATAGCCAAATGGAAATTGCGCCGGAATTTTCTTGGTGTCATGCCAACGATAACCGACCAAAATATCTTCAAGATATTCCTCCTTAACACCATCGCCGGGGAAACAGATTTCGCCAAACGAGTGAGCGCCATTATCACTTAACTTTTTAGGAAATGAGAACGGCAACTTGCCTGACGGAGTGACTTTGCCGGTGAGGATGTCGGTGAGGCAATAGCCACCCATTGAGCCGAGATACCACCCTTGCACTACAGCGGGCACACTATCAAGCCACGGCATCTCAACAGCATTGCCGCTCAGTAGCACGACAACCATCTCAGGACATGCCTTAGCAAGTTCGGCAATGAGTTCCGGCTGTCCAAAAGGCAAGCCATACTCACGGCGGTCAGTAGCCTCACAATCTTGATAAGAGTTTTTATTTAAACCGCCAACAAATATTACTATATCTGCATTTTTAGCGGCAGCAACCGCCTCAGCGCGAAGTGAGTCAGTAACTGATTGCGCAATAACTTCCTCCTTGTCATACATCGGGCGACCGGCAGCATAGCCTTGGGCATAGCTAATTTTATCGCCATAGACCGCTTTAAATGCCTCTAATGGTGACACCATGAGTTTTGCTTTGAGATCTGACGAGCCGCCTCCCTCATTGAGTAAACGTGTGGCGTTATCACCAACAACAAGAATACGCTGATATTTTTCAGCTTGCAATGGCAAGATATTTGCGCCTTTCTTGTTGACAGGCGTGTTTTTAAGCAGAACGATAGCCTCATCACCAATAGCGCGACAAGCGTCATAATGTTCCTTACTGCACAATGCTCCGTAAGGCCGATTTGAGTTCATCGAAGTACGGAAAATCAATCGCAAAATGCGACGTGCCTTATCTTCAATAGTTGACATAGGCACATCTCCATTACGCAGCATTTTGAGGTAAGGTTTGGCAAGGTAATAATCATCGTATGTAAATTCGCTTTCTGAAGTCAATCCATTTGTGTACGAGCCCATTTCGATGTCAAGACCGTTGAGAGCTGCCTCACGTGTATCATGAGCGCCACCCCAATCTGTTATGACACAACCGTCAAAGCCCCATTCGCCTTTAAGTATTGTCTGTAGGAGTCGCTCATTATGGCATGCGTGTTGCCCTTTATATTGATTATATGAACCCATGATAGACCATACGCCGCCCTCTATAACAGCTTTTTTGAACGCCGGCAGATAGATTTCATATAACGCACGGTCACTAAGATGTACATCTATCGAACCGCGCCAAAGTTCTTGATTATTAAGAGCATAGTGCTTAACGCACGCAGCTACGCCATTCTTCTGCAGGTTTTGGATATAAGGCACTGCCATTTCACCGGCAAGATATGGGTCTTCACCCATATACTCAAAATTTCTGCCGTTAAGCGGTGTGCGATAGATATTTACGCCCGGCCCCAATAGAACATTTTTCTCACGATAGCGAGCTTCATCTCCAATAGCTGTGCCGTAAGCAGCAGCCATTTCCGGATTCCATGTTGCCGCCAATGCGGTCAGTGCCGGAAAAACAGTAACCGAGTCAGATGTCCAACCGGAATATCCCCAGTCATTCCAATTAACCTCGGCTCTAACACCATGTGGACCATCACTCATCATCAACTGAGGAATGCCCAAACGTGGAACTCCGGGACTTGAAAATTTTGATTGCGCATGACACAGAGCAACTTTCTCCTCCAAAGTCATACGTGAAAGCGCATCATCAACACGCTTTTCTATAGGTTGTGTCGCATCTTGATAGACAGGCACAGCGGCATATGCCATACTAACTGCACCAAACATCAACATTGCAATTGCTAATTTCTTCATATTTATTCTACTGTCTTAATTGTAATAGTGTCAGCATTTAGGCCTGCAGAACATGCTCTAACCCGTATTTCGCCGGAATTTTCATTTGACTGCACTATAAGCAATGCTTTGCCATAAAAGGCATTGCGATTATCAGCCTTGAATCGTTCAAGAGATGTTTGGCAGCCATTATCAACACCAACATTTGTACCTGCACCTGAGACTTCAAATTTAACATTGTTGTCTGCCCACGGGCAAAGGTTACCGTCTTTATCAACGATTTCAACAGTAATATACGACAAGTCATAGCCATCGGCTTTTATCTCGCTACGGTCTGTGGTAAGTCTGACAGATGTCGGTTCTCCGGCGGTTCTAATAGTCTGTTCTGAAACAATTTTACCGTCTTTTCGGCTTACGGCTTTAACCTCACCCGGCTGATAGGTGACACGCCAAGATACGTGCAAGTCATCTTCACCCTTAGACTTAACGCCTTGAGAGACTCCGTTAACAAAGAGCTCGACCTCATCGGCATTGTTATAGTACGCCCATAAGTCAACTGTCTGACCATCTTGCCAATTCCAATGCGGAAACAAATGAAGCACGTTCTTGTCGGGGCGCCATTCGCTCTGATACATATAATAAACGTCCTTCGGGAAACCTGCGAGGTCAACAATTCCGAAATATGAACTGCGAGCAGGCCAGCCATAAGGCGTTGGTTCGCCGATATAGTCGAAACCTGTCCATACAAATTGACCTGAAACAAACGCATTGCGTTTTACATTTAGCATGCTACCCTCGTGAGTATTGCCCCACGGTGTGCGGCAATTGTCATAAGCCGAGCATGAGAATGACGGATTATAGTAAGGCACATCCCAACGGTCGGGACAGATAATCAACGAATCTGACGGCATCACATAATAGCCGCGTGTCATCAATGCCGAAACGCTCTCTGTCACAATAAATGGCTTACCGGGAAAGTTCTTTGCAACATCTTTGAACCATTCATCGTGATAGTTATAGCCTATAATATCAAGTGCGCCTGAACGGAACAAGTGATTACCCGGAGCCGGCTCATTGCAACCTGCCGTAATCGGGCGCGTCGCATCAAGGCTGCGCGTCATATCAGCCAACTTCTTTGTCAAAAGCGAGTTAACACTCATTTCGCCCTCGTTTGCCAACTGTTCTGAGCCATGTCCGAAGTTCAGTATCAAGTTGGCTTCTTCAAGCGACAATGTGTCGGCTGCCGCATCTGACCACTGCTCAAGCACCTCATTACCAATACTCCACATTATCACCGATGGGTGATTGCGGTCTCTAACAATGAGGTCTGTAAGGTCGCGCTCGTGCCATGCGTCAAAATAGCGCGAATAGTCGTGATTGGTCTTGCGCTTACGCCACATATCAAAGGTCTCATCCATCACAATAAAACCCATCTCGTCACAAAGGTCAAGCAATTCAGGTGCCGGCGGATTGTGACTGCAACGTATTGCGTTACAGCCCATTTCGCGCATAATTTCCAACTGACGGCGTATCGCTCGCGTGTTAACTACCGCACCGAGTGCTCCGGCATCATGATGCAAGCACACGCCATTGATTTTCACCGCTTTACCATTCAGTGAGAAGCCGTTGTTAACATCAAAACTGTATTGACGTATGCCGAAACGAGTCTTATAACTATCAACGATCTTACCTTTAATAACTAACTCTGTAACAATATCATACAAATATGGATTCTCTACGCTCCAAAGATGTGGCTGTTTGATTTCAAACGTCTGTTCTCCGTTTTTTGTCTTTGCCTTTGCTACCACCTTGCCATCTGCATCATAAATGCGACTGACATAGCTATCAGGCTTGCCGGTTGCTCTTATTTGCAACTTTACATGGTTATTATCGGGCGTTGTTACATAAGTGCCCCACTGCTCAATGTGCGTAGCGTTGACTTGGCGCAGCCACACATTACGGTAAATCCCGCAGCCTGAATACCAACGCGAATTTGGTTGCTCCACATTATCAACCTTGACTTCTATGGTGTTCTGACCCTCTCGCAATGACTTGGTGATATCATAGCTAAATGAGGCATAACCATAAGGACGTGTACCACAGAAGTCCCCGTTAACATAAACAGATGCGTTCATATAAACACCGTCAAAGTCGATAAAGGTCTGCTTACTCAAATCTTTAACAGTGAAAGTTTTGCAATAATAGCCCATGCCACCCGGCAGAGCACCGCCTCCTGTCCCTGACGGGTTATCTTGCGAAAAATCGCCCTCGATTGCCCAATCATGCGGCAATCTCACCTTGCGCCAACCGCTATCCGTTTCAAGACGAAACTCCCAGCCGTCATTAAAGCTGACGGCACGGGAGTCGCGTGAATAAATCGGATTTATAGTTATTAAGGTCAGTAACGCACTAAATAGTAAGTTTTTGAGCTTTGCCATCATAGTTTACGCTTACACCTTTAACATTCTTATCATAAGCTACTGCTTTGTCCTTCGAGACCTTAACGACATTAAAAGTACGGTTCTTCAACATACCGTTAAAATCGCCTTTGCGCTCGCCGATAGTCAAGGTTGAACTTGCATCGTCATAGCTAAACTCGATAGTCGCATACTTGCCTTTCTCGTAGTTGTAGTTAACGCCTTCATCCTCATAGAGCGTAAATTTGCCATTCTCACCGGCATAGACATAAAGCGTAATATTGTCAGCCGGTTTCTCATTAGTCCACTGAATATCAGGGCCAAATGGCACGATTGAGCCGGCACGAACAAAGAGCGGTATGCGCTCATAAGGCGCTGCAACTGTCTGCTGTCCTGAAGCTACGACTTTACCGGTATAGAAGTCATACCATTGTGTTGACTCAGGCAAATAGACTTCGCGTTGACGCGCTCCATAGGTGTAAACAGGAGCTACGAGGAATGACGGACCAAACATATATTGGTCTCCCAAGTTGCGTACTTTCTTATCCGCTGTGAAGTCCATAACCATCGGACGCATAATCGTATAGTCCTCAAAATGGACTTTACCCGCAAGTGAATAGATATATGGCAATAGGTCATAACGGAGTTTGGTGTAATAGAGTATTGACTTGTATGCAGGATGATTTTCGGGCGCAATGTTATAGATTTCACGATAAGGCCATTGTCCATGTGCGCGATACATCGGAGCAAAAGCACCAAATTGATACCAACGGGCATTTAGCTCGCGCCACTCTTTGTTGTCAGCATTCTCACGCCCGGTCTTGTCAAATTCTTGCTGTCCGGTGACAAAACGATTTTGAACACAGAAGCCACCAATATCCATTGACCAGAACGGGATACCGCTGATTGAATAATTCAAACCTGCCGAAATTTGGGCTTTCATATCCTCCCAACAAGTACCAATATCACCGCTCCATGTCGCTGTTGAGTAGCGTTGCAGACCGGCAAAACCTGAACGAGTGAGCAAGAATACACGCTTATCCGGGTCTACACCGCGTTGACCGTCATAGATAGCCTCAGCATTCATATATGCGTAGGCGTTGAAGTATTTTGTCGATGGGCCAAGGGCTGTCGGGCCACAAAGTTCTTTGCGATATTGCATATCTGTACAGTCACGGATATTTGGCTCACTGGCATCCATCCACCACGCATCTATGCCAAGAGGATAGTAGTGGTCTTGCATTTGTTTCCAAAAGAGTTTACGTGCATCAGGATCATAAGCATCATAGAATGAGCCGACATAACCGGGGCCTACCCAGTCTTTAATGCTGTCCACTACGGCCTGTTTATACATCCAACCCTTCTCGTCAAATTCTTTATAGTGCTCAGTGGTGATATAGAACTTAGGCCATACAGAAATCATAATGCGGCCGTGCATAGCGTGTATGGTGTCCACCATTGCCTTAGGATTAGGAAAACGGTCGAGGTCAAATTCATGGCTGCCCCACGCATCTTGTCTCCAGTGCAACCAATCAAGGACAATATTGTCAATAGGAATATTGCGACGACGGAACTCGGCGAGAGTGCTCACGATTTCTTCTTGAGTGTTATATTTCTCACGGCTTTGCCAATAGCCCATTACCCATTCGGGCATGATAGGTGCTTTACCGGTCAATGTGCGATAACCACTGATAACATCATCGAGGTTTTCACCATAGACAAAGTAGTAGTCAATCTGGTCTTGCATCTCGCCCCACCATGACATCTTGAGCTGTTCCTTTTCATCACGTGGCGCATAAGCGCGTAAGCCGCAATAAGATACGCCGCCATCCGGTGTCCACTCGATTTTAATGGGCACTCGCTTACCGGCTTCAAGGTTTACTGAGAATTTATAGCTGTTAGGGTTCCAAGCCGTGCGCCAACGTTGCGGCACTACTTCTTTACCGTCTATCGTTACGGTCTGATAGCCTGCGTAATAGAGTATAAACTTATATTCTCCGCTCTCTTTGGCTTCGATTTCGCCCTCATAAGTCACGTGTGAGCCATAGAATTGGAAGTTCTCAGGCAGGTTAATTACTTTTGAAAGTTTTTTATCTCGGTCAAGGTGCTCAAAATAAATATTTTCTTCTCTGCGCACGAGTGTCGAATCTTGCGGATTCATCGGCACATAAGTGCCGGTCAACGCCCCCTGATTACCATCTTTGTCATAAAGCGTAAAGACTTCACTCAGTTGTTTGTAATCTTCGGGATTTCCCCAGCGACAGAGTGAATAGCTATCCCAAAGGATGCCATAGTTTGACGTTGACACAATAAAGGGCACAGAGACCTTTGTATTATACTGAAAGAGTTCTTCGTTCTTTCCTTTATAGTTAAATTCATCTGACTGATGCTGACCGAGACCATAGAAGCCTTCTTCATCATCAAGTGATTTGAACACTTGTTGCACGGTGTAGCCTTTTGTGCCTTCAACTTCGATAGGCTCAAAATGACGGCCTTCAGGGTCTTCAGCAAGGATTTCTTTGCCATCCTTGTCATAGAATGTTACATTACCGTTAGATAGTGCGACTGTTGCTGTCACACTCGCAGTCTTAACTGATACGGTGGAGTCTGTCTCCTCAACATCAAATGCTGTTTTCTCTGTCGGTGGCACGATTATAAGGCTCTCAGCTTCTGAAAATTGCTTATCAGGCGTTGCTGATACGCGGATTAATTTCTCTCCAAGCACCTCAAGGCGTACTTTCCGAACATCTGTCGGGCTGTTTTGTGATACGTTCACAACGACTCCCATGTCGTTCTTTTCATACTTTGATGTGCCACATGACGCTAACAATGTAGCTAAACAAAGTGCTGAAATGTGATGAATCTTCATGACGCTTTTATGTTATTAAATTTGATTTTTAAGTCTGTTCTCGACCGTTGTCTTTGGTTAAACGGCCGCTTTAACTCAGTGATTACAATTTCTCAAAGATACACATTATATATACCAAAAAGCAATATCCATGTTGCGCGATTGTCGCTTTTTAGATGTTCTCTGATTTGGTTTGTTATGTTTAAGGGTATAATTTGTTATTTACCCTCCTTTTCTTGATAAACTGATGGCAACACCCCAAACTCTTGTTTGAAGTAGGTGCTGAAATATTTTGGATTGTTAAAGCCCACTTGATAAGCGATTTCCGACACATTGAGTTGGCTTTCACGCAGCAACTGGGCAGCGCGCTTCAGTCTCAACACTCTTATAAATTCAATAGGTGTCTTTCCTGTGACTTGGCGCATACGTTTATAGAGGTGCACTCGGCTCATGCCGAGATGACGGCTGAGTTCTTCGACAGACAGGTCTGTGCGCTCCATATTTTCTTCAACGTATTTAACAGCGGCTTCAATCAGTTTCTCGTCAAGTGATGTCACCTTTATCGGCGTTGGCTCAGGCTCTATCAGTGAGCGCTGCACACCTTTGCGACTGAGTTCTATTAACTTGCCTATCCTCAGCATCAGCACATCGCAGTTAAATGGCTTGGTGATATAGTCATCTGCACCAATCGTCAGCCCTTCGACCTTGGCTCGGTCATCTTGCTTTGCTGACAAAACTATTATCGGTATTGGCGAATATTTTTTATCTGATTTAAGTTGACGGCACAACTCTATGCCGTCCATAACAGGCATCATCAAGTCTGTGACAATTATATCCGGCATATTTTGCTCTACAACTTCAAGTGCTTCCCGACCATTGGTAGCTGTCACGACATTATATTTACTCGATATTTCTTCGCTCAAGAATGTCAATAGGTCTTTGTTATCATCGGCTATGAGCACCAACGCACGATCATTATTTGCCTGTTTTTCAACACTTTCAATATTCTTAGCAGCTATATCCTCGGCAGGCAAAGCAATGTGACGTATTGGCAGTGTGATAATAAAAACGCTGCCACCACCCACGTTATCAACAACTTCGGCTGTTCCGTCATGGAGTTTGACATATTCATTCACAAGACTCAAACCTATGCCAGAGCCTCCCGATTTATTTGAATCGGATTGATAGAAACGCTGGAATATCAGCGGTTTATCTTTGTCATCAATACCAACACCGGTGTCAGATACCTTTATGATAAGTTTGCCTTCATTTTGGGATAAAGCAACATCTACTCGTCCTCCATCAGGTGTAAATTTAAAGGCATTCGACAACAGATTTAATACAATCTTGCCCATTTTATCCGGGTCAAAGCTCATCATCAATGTATCGCTTGACGAGAAAAATGTCAGTTGCACTTTTTTGCTCTCAAGAAATCCGTCAAATGATTCACACAAGTTCTTGATATACGCCACAATATCTCCTTCGTCAGGACGGAATTTCAACCCTGCAATTTCATTCTTTCTAAAGTCAAGCAGTTGATTAACAAGATATAACAATTTATTGGCATTACCTCTGATTATTTCCAATCGCCTATGTTGTTTATCATCTTTAGTATCTTTGAGCATTGCTTCAAGGGGCGATAGTATTAGTGTCAAAGGCGTGCGCAGTTCGTGACTGATATTTGTAAAAAAACGGAACTTCATCTGCGTCAGTTCTTCCTGTTGTTTTATCGCTTCTTCACGCTGTTGCTCTTGATACAGCTTATGCTCATAGCGCTTCATAAGCCTGAAAATCAAGAATAAAACGACAAGGCCAATCACAACATAGAGCATCTTTGCCCATACCGTCAACCAAAATGGCGGATGCACAACGATTTTTAGCTTGGATGGCTTGACGGATGATGTTCCATCATTATTAACCGCCTTCACTTCAAGCACATACTCTCCATACGGCAGATTTGTATAGGTCGCTTGGTGCATATTGGGCGCACACTTAATCCACTCAGAATTAAAACCTACAAGGCGATAATAAAATTGTGTCTCCTCAGGGTCTATATAATTATCTGAAGAGAAGTAAATCGTAAAATCATTGTGTTTATAGTCAATATTAACAACATCATCGCTGTTCAATTCACTTGGCAACACTGTGCAACCGTCATATTCCTCACCAACATTAACATATTGATTTTGAATACTTAACCCCGTAAACATTACATTGGGTGATTTGCTGCTATAGGTGATTTGTTGTGGATTAAATGTATTAACGCCGTAAAGTCCGCCAACCAATATATCGCCGCCGGGCAGACGATGGAATGAGCGTTGATTGAAGTCGCTATTTTGCACACCATCATTCTGTGCATATTTACTGCAAACAAAATCGTATATCCCTGATGCTGTACGACTTACGATTACCTTGCTAAGGGATGCACCGATACTGACCCACATACTGCCTTGATTATCCTCGACCAATCCGAGTATAAACTGGTCAGGGTATTCGGCTTTATCCTTGACTTGCTGTAAGTTATCTCTACTGCGGTCATAGACATACAACCCCTCACTTGTCGCTATCCACAACAAACGACGACTGTCTTCATAGAGTTGCACTATGCCGGGATTGACAAATGACTTAACTCCGTCATGGCTGCCAAATGTGTTAGTTATCTCACGTGTCGATAAATCCATAACAGACAGACCTTGCGTCGTGCCGATATAGAGTTTCCCGTCACTGCCTTTGCAAATAGTGTTAATATAGTCATTTATCAACTTGGTATTACGTGTGTTATATGTCTCAAAGCGGCAAGTACGTGTATCAAAGAGTTGAAGGCCGCCTCCAAGTGTCGCCACCCACAGTTTCCCGTCACCGGCATCGACTATCGACCAAACATTCTCATGGATAAGGCCTTGCACCATGCCGAAACGCGTAAATTTACCATTGGCAAAATATTTCAACCCATCTCGATATGTGCCGACCCAGACGCCGACATTATCTGTGGTGCAAAGACAGACTATTGCATTGTCTCGCGACTGTGAGGCAGGGTCTGAATAGCTTTCTGTCTCATTTGTACGGCGATTCCATTTTAATAGCAATCCGGAATCGGTTCCTATCCATACTGCTTCATCACTGCGCCCCGCCACACAGTTGACATCGGGAAATTCCCGCATACCAAACTTAAAGCTCTGCGCATTATATTGATAGAGGCCTTTCTTATATGTTCCCACCCATACTGTGCCATCATCATCGGTATAAAGTGCTGAAATTGTGATATTTTTCAATGCCTCATCATCACTCAGTTTTACCGCTACCGCCGTCACAGGGTCAATTATTGCAAGTCCTTTATGATCATAACCAAGCCAAATCTTGCCGGTGGCATCTTGTGTCACAGCTCTTATCACTGAGGCGTTATCAAATTTACCTAATAAATCTGTCGCAACGCGATGTGTATCTGCATCATAAACTGTCAGCAAATCAAGGTTATAAATCCAAAGTCTATTATTTTTATCACAATATGCCGTATTTACACGCCCTACTGCATTAGCTCTGTCCTTTGTCTCGACACGACGCACTACAGCACATTTGTGAGCATCAACAAAAATCAATTCTCCTTTGTCATTAACAAAAACCATCTCTGAACCCACCTGACGTATATCTGTTACATCATTAGTGGTGAGCGACTTAGAGCTATCTGTAACACGTCTGAACTTGTTATCTCCTTTCATCCTCACAGACACGCCGTTATAGCGGTCATAATACCACAGATTTTTTGACTTGTCAATATAGACATTCTGAGGCTGTTGCAAACTGTCTATGTAATCAATATGCCGCACAAAGGCATCTCTGCGTCGGTCATAACGTATATATGCCGACCCTGACTTAACCAATAAGTCACCATTGTCAAATTCTTGTATTGACTCTATATAGTTATCCGACGGCGTATTAGCATCATCTTTCTGGCTGCGATAGACCTTAAACTCATGACCGTCATAGCGATTCAGCCCTGAAGCCGTGCCTATCCACACAAAGCCTCGCGTATCTTTATATATCGCATTTATCTTATTATTTGACAGTCCTGACGTGACGTCATAGTGCTTGTACTTATATTCTTGCGATTGACAAACAAATGATATTAGCAGGGTAATCAGGTATAGGATTCTTTTCATATAAATGGTTTTGTTTTCGGCAGGTAACAACCGATACGCAAATTTACATAATATGATTTAAATGTAACCTATTATCACGTGAATTAAAGTTAAATGCCTCTTATTTATCGTTTACATATTAATACATTCCACTCCCATAGTTAACATTTTATACCTAAAAAATAAACATTTGACAATCGCATGATTACCAAATATCTACCTATTAATCACAATTTATAGTCTCCGTTCCTCGCGCGTTATATAATTTTGTGTTCGGACAATTGCCTTGAATGATAGACTAATCCCTACTTGCTAAGACAATTCCCTTAAATAAAACTAATTAACCTGTAAAACTAGTGTATCAATGAACAGAACGCTAAAGAATCTGTGCCATGTTTGGCATTTCTGTCGCGTCGCAATGATTACTATGCTGTTGCTTGTTGGCTCGGGCACTATCAGTGCACAAAATCTAACAATCACCGGTACTGTGACATCTGCTTCCGACAATGAACCGTTGATTGGTGCATCTGTCCATGTCAAAGGTGCTTCTTCTGGAGCTGTCACTGACATCGACGGTGCTTATTCAATCAAAGCTGCTAAGGGTCAAACCCTCGTTTTCTCTTACATCGGCTTTACTTCTAAGGAAGTTACAGTCTCCGGCAACTCTATCAATGTTGCCTTAAATGAAACTACCGGTAGCCTCGAAGAATTAGTCGTCGTTGGTTACGGTGTCCAGAAAAAGAAACTCGTCACCGGCGCAACTGCTCAAGTCAAGGGTGATGAGCTTGCTAAACTCAACACTACCAGCCCGCTCCAAGCTATGCAAGGCCAAATGGCTGGCGTTACAATCGCTTCTACTTCAGGCCAACCGGGTTCTGACATGAAAGTCACCATCCGCGGTCTCGGTACAGTCGGAAACTCAAGCCCGCTTTATCTTATTGACGGCGTAGGCGGCGACATCTCAACTCTTAACCCTAACGACATCGAATCTATTGATGTCCTCAAGGATGCCGCTTCTGCCGCTATCTACGGTGCGCAAGCTGCTAACGGCGTTGTCCTTATTACCACCAAACAAGGTCAAGAAGGAAAAGCTAAAGTTACTTTCGACGCTTACTATGGCTGGCAATCAGCTGCTCGTAAAGCTCAAATGCTCAATGCTGAACAATACATGACCATCATGGACGAGCAAAACGTCAATGACGGCAAATCGCCATACGACTGGTCAAGCATCAGCAGCATCTGGAATCGCGACGCTGACGGCAACGCTACATCTATCATAGACACCAACTGGATTGACTCTATGTTTAAAGATAACGCAACAACCGAAAGCTATACTCTCGGCGTCTCAGGTGGCAGCAAAACAAGCACTTACGCCATCTCTCTCGGTTACATGAACCAAGAGGGTATCGTGGGGGGCAAAGACGTATCTGACTACTCTCGCTACAACTTCCGTATCAACTCTGACCACAAGCTCTTTGACAACATCCTTACTGTCGGTGAGCAAGCAAGTTTCATCTACGTGAAGTCTACCGGTATCAGCGTCGGAAACCAATACAACAACACCCTGCGCAGCGCCTTCGGAACTTCTCCCCTCGCGCCAATCTACAGCGATAATAACTACTTCGACAGTCCCTACAACGACACTACCAACTCCGATTGGAACAACGCTGACGGCAACCCCTATGGCTCTATGATGACCACATCTAATAACCAAACAAAAACCGCAACTTTCAACGGCAACGCTTACGCACAATTAGAGCCCATCAAGAACCTCAAAATCCGCTCCGTTCTCGGTGTCGTTTACGGCTCAAGCGAATATCGCAGCTTCACTCCTAAATACCACTTCGGCTACTATGATACAGCCTATGACGCTGCTTACACAAAAGTTAGCCAAAACATGAACCACAGCCTCGGCATCACTTGGACAAACACAGCTGCCTACGACTGGAAACTCGACCAAAACGCTTTCAATGTATTGGTCGGTATGGAATCCTACAGATACAGCGGCACCTATCTCAGTGGTAGCCAAGCATACCTCAAAGAAGGCTTCGACGATTGGGAACACGCATACATCAGCAACGGTACTGCCGCTACCACCGACAAAGGTCTTAGCGCATCCGGCAGCCCCAACGATGACTCTCGCTCTGTATCTTACTTCGGCCGTCTCGGTTGGAACTATGACGAACGATATATGATTAATGTAACAGTGCGCCGCGATGGTTCTTCTAAATTCGCTTCAGGTCACCGCTTCGGCACATTCCCCTCTGTATCTGCCGGCTGGAATATCTCCAACGAAAAATTCATGGAAAACACAAGCGACTGGTTGAACTTCTTAAAAATCCGCGCAAGCTGGGGTCGTGTCGGTAACCAAAACATTGACAACTATCAATACCTCGCTCCTATCACCACCGCAAACACCCACTACTACTTCGGCAATGCTATCGGTGCTAACGGCGTTTACGATAACAGCTACGCTACAAACCTCGCTGACAACTACGGCGCTTACCCAAGCCGTTTCTCTAACGAAGACATCACTTGGGAAACTTCTGAACAAACCAACGTCGGTTTTGATGCACAATTATTCCACAGCCGCTTAAATGTTAACTTCGACTTCTACACCAAAAACACCAAAGACTGGTTAGTTGTCGCTCCTATCTTAGCTTCTTCAGGCGGTGGCGCTCCTTATATTAATGGTGGTAACGTAAAAAACACCGGTGTCGAACTAAACCTCAGCTGGCACGACCACCTCGGCGAACTCAGCTACAGCATCGGCGTTAACGGCGCATTCAACAAAAACAAAGTGGGCGAAATTCCTAACGAAGACGGAATCATCCACGGCTCTACCGGCGAGCTATACGATAACGCCGGCGAATTCTACCGCGCTCAAAACGGTTACGCTATCGGTTACTTCTGGGGATATCAAACAGCAGGTATCTTCCAAAACGAACAAGAAATCAATGACTGGATTGCTGCCGGCAACGGCGTTCTCCTCAGCGATGTTCGCCCCGGCGATGTTAAATACGTTGACCAAAACCACGATGGCGTCATCGACGATAATGATAAAGTTGACCTCGGTAACGGCATGCCTAAGTTCACATTCGGTTTCAACATCAACCTCGCTTACAAGAACTTCGACCTCGGCATCACAGCTAACGGCAACGCAGGTAACAAGATTGTTCAATCTTACCGCAACCACGCAAGCAAACTTGCCAACTACACCACAGCTATCCTTGACCGCTGGACTGGTGAAGGCACAAGCAACACAATGCCCGCCGTTTCTAACACTAACCGCAACTGGCAGTTCTCTGACCTCTATGTCAAAGACGGCGACTTCTTGCGCATCAGCAACATTACTCTCGGCTACGACTTCGCTAAACTTATCAATGTTAAAGCTATCTCTCAAGCCCGCCTATATGCTCAAGTACAAAACCCATTCACTTTCACCAAATATGACGGTATGGACCCCGAAATCGGTTACGGTACTTCAAGCTGGGTTTCTGGCGTTGATGTAGGCTACTACCCACGTCCTCGCACTTATCTTCTCGGCGTTAACCTCGCTTTCTAATTCTAAACCCTTTCTAATAAAATGAATAAATTTAAATATTCTATATTATCACTATCTGTGGTGGCAATGTTAGGCTCTCTGTCTTCTTGCTCTGACAGCTTCCTCGATGTTTCATCGAAGACCGAATCAACCACAGGTAACTTTTACAAAGACGAAACTGACGCTTGGCGCGCTTTGGTGGGTTGCTACGACGGTTGGCGACAGATTTCTTCTAACCCGGGCATCGGCTTCTATGTGGCTTCTACTGTCATGTCTGACGAGACTTATGGTGGCGTCGGAAACAGCGACGGCCGCAACTACCAAGTAATCGACCGTTTCGACATCAACGAGTCGCCTTCTGACCTAAACATCTATGAACAAGACTGGGAGTCTTACTACGCTGCCATCTATCGTTGCAACGAGTTCCTCGCTCACGAAAGCCAAATCAAATGGGACGAAAACAGCCAAGTTCACGGAGTTTATATCGGTGAATGTCGCGCTATCCGTGCTCTACTCTATTTTGATATGGTACGCCTCTGGGGTAACATCCCCTTGAAGCTCGAGCCGGTCAACGACAACCCCGAACAAGCAACTCCTGCCGAGGTCTACGCTGCAATTTTTGAAGACCTCCAATATGCTATCGACAACATCCCCGGCGATGACCACAGCAAGCTATACCCCTCTGCTGGTCAAGGCGCAGGCCACATCACCAAATATGCTGCCGAAGCGATGAAAGCGCGCGCTTACCTATATTACACCGGATACTATGGCGAAGAACCTGAAGGCGTAACCAAAGCTGACGTACTCGCTGGCCTCGAAGACATCATCTCTAACGGCGGTTACTCTCTCGTTGAGGGCTTCAAGAACCTCTGGCCCGCTGCTTCTTTAGTAGCTAACTCAGACGCTCTCGGTTGGGATAACGAAAAATCAACCTATGCCGGTGACAATAACTCCGAAGTCATCCTCGCTATGAACTTCACCGGCACTCAAGACTATGACGGCAACCTCGACTCTAACCGCTGGCTCGTTATGATGGGCATCCGTGGCATGAGCATAGCTCCTTACCACTACGGCTGGGGCGCTTGCACCGTTTGTCCTTCTTACCTCAACAACTTCACCAACGGTGACACTCGCTTGACAGCATCTGTCATCGACCTCGCAAACGAAGGATTTACCGAACATGGCGATTATCAGACAGCTCTCGCTGACCAACGCGAATACACCGGATACACCGTTAAGAAATACACTCCCCTCGGCTTCTATGACGGCAGCTCTGCCAACAAGGAAGACGGTACAGCTTCTTTCCAAGAAACCGGTATCAACAGTTGGGTCATCATGCGCTATGCCGACGTCCTCTTGATGGCTGCCGAGCTCGGCTCTCCTAACGCTCAAAGTTACTTTGACCAAGTTCGCACTCGCGCAGGCCTCGCTTCTATCTCTGCAACTAAAGAAAACATCATGAACGAGCGCGCCATCGAATTTGCTTTCGAAGGCATCCGCTACTGGGATTTGCTCCGTCAAGGTGTTAGCTACGCTGCTGGCGTTATCGCTGCAAGCTCAGGCTCTACCCTCAGCGGTGGCGTAAACGACGATGTGACTATCTCTGCATCTAACATCATCGCCACTAAAGGTCTCAGCCAGATTCCTAACAACCAGATTATCCTTTCTAACGGTGTTCTTAAACAAAATACCGGCTGGTAATTAATTGCTCTTTAATCTTAACTACAATGAATCTAAAACATATTTGTTCATTATTTACAGGTGCGTTGCTCGTCTTGGCAACCTCTTGTTCCCCTGACGAATACAGTTTGGGCAATGCCAATATCTCAGCCGATGACTTGGTACAAGGCCTTGCCTACACTGTGGATGTCGATCAGGCTACAAACACTGTGACTATGAAGAGCCTTCTCGGATCCGGATACGTTACTAACTGGATTCACCCTCAAGGCTCTACAACAGCTGAAAACGCCACCATCCGCGTTCCATTCGCCGGTGACTACGAAGTGAAATTCGGCGTCATGACGCGCGCCGGTATGCTTTATGGTGCGCCTTACACTATAACCATTGACAATACAAACGGCGAGCTCCTTACTGACGACATTTGGCAAAACCTCACCGGCGGCGGTCAAGGTTGCTCTAAAACTTGGCGCATCGCATATGCCGATGGCGTAACTACAGGTTTCAGCGGCCCGTTCTACTTCAAAGGCACTGACGACTGCTGGGAATCTATCACTCTCGGACGTGACCTCGGCGAAAACGCTGACTCTTGGGCTTGGGACGCTGACGCCTCTTGCCTTGACTGGATTGGCATTAATCCCGCCAACTTCGGCAAACTCACCTTCGACCTCATCGACGGCGCTCACGTCGCTGTTAACGGTCAAGCCGCAGGTTCTTACACCGTGGACACTGACAACCACAAACTCAACCTGCCCGAAACTGCTCTCTGGTATGATACCGACGCTCCAACATTCGCTCAAGACTGGTACAACATCAAGCTACTCTCTTTGACCGAATACACCATGCAAATCGGCATCATCCGCGCTTCCGACCCCTGCTTAATCTGTATCAACTACGTCGCTGATGGCTGGGACGGCGTTTATCCCGACGGAAGTGGCATCTCTAATGCCGCAGTTACTGACCCATACACCGGCGATGGTAACGAAGACCTCACCACCACTACCACAACCGAAAAAACTTGGAAACTCGTTGAAGACGCTCCTTATGACTGGTACTGGTGGAACGGTGCCGCAGCTGCTTGGCAATCTAACGGATTCGCATCTGCTAACGACTACAACAAATCATGGTGCCCCGCCGCTGACGAAGACCAAGTCTCTGACTTCTCTTTGACTCTCTCTAAGAAAAACAGCACAAGCGGAACATTCATCGCCAACACCACAAACGGTGAAGTCTCAGGCACTTACACCACTGACGGTCAAACTTTCACCTTCTCTAAATCAGTGACTTGGCTCAAAGCTGTCGGTTCACAAACAACTATCGACATCACAACAAACCAACTCACCATCGTGAAGTATGAATCAGGCGAACAACTATGGCTCGGAACTCCCGTCAAATATGACACCAAAGGCAAAGCTACCGAATACCTCTGCCTCAAACTTAGCCAAGTCGTTTCTGGTGGCTCTGAAAGCAACGGCACTCGCGTCGTTTGCGATAACTCTAAGATTTTATACGGTGACCTCGAAGGCAACGGCAACCTCCGCATCGAGATTTTCAACGCTTGGGGCTCAGGTACTGCTTCTAACGCGCCTATAGACATCACCAAGATTAAATACAAAGAGTCTATCAAAGTCACATTCACCGTATCAGGTCTCGGCACTCTTACCTCTCCCGTTACTGCTTTCTTGATGAACTCTCTCGGCGATGTTTGGAGCGCCGGCGCTTCTAACGCTGTGGATGCTACTATCACCGGCGACGGCACTTACACCGTAGCTACTACAGGCAAGGTTTCTGCTCCCTCTGCTGACAGCTTCGTCTTCAATGTTGATATGGTGGGCATGGCTAATGCTACCTCTGTTGACCTCACTACAGGCGACAGCGGAGTATGTCCGAATGTCAAAATCACTATTGACTCTATCTGGCTCGACCGTGCCGATTAATCTTTCCTCTAAAAGTATTCTACAATGAAAAATAAAATCTTTAAAAGTCTCTTACTTGCCTTAGCCTGCATCTTCTCGCTAACGGCGTGTAGCGATGACGAACCAAGTATCAACACCACGCCTATCGTTAACAACGTGGTGACGACCGAAGCTGAGGTCACTGCTTACTCTGCGGTGCTTAAAGGTACTGTCGATGGCCTTGCTAACTCTGCTTCCTCATCTTTCAAGGTGGGTGCTCTTTACTCCGAATCAAATGACCCCCAAGCTAACGGCATCGATGTCTCCGGCTCTTACAGCGACGGCAACATCTCTGCCTCTGTTGACGGCCTCGAAACTAATAAGGAGTACTTCTACTGCGTATATGTTACTCTCCAAGGTCGAGTAACATACTACGGCGAAGTGAAATCCTTCATCACCACTGATGCTAAAGTCTCATCCGTAGCGTCTTCTTCTGTAACCTCTGCCAAAGCCAACATCTCAGCTTCTGTTACAGGCATCGAAAACGTGCCCGTTGAAGTTGGTGCAGGTGTCAAAGTCTCTACCTCTGCCGACTTAGAAGCAATCAAAGACGGTCTAAACTTTGACGGCTCTATCACATCAGGAACACTCGCTGCCGAGCTTACAGGATTGCTCCCCAACACCACTTACTACTACGTGCCTTACATCTCTCTCGGTGACGGTCACGTTTATGGCGAACAAGGCAGCTTCACAACAGGCAGCTACTCTCCCGAGTATGTTGACCTCGGTCTTTCTGTCCTTTGGGCTACTGCCAACATCGGCGCAGAACAATCTTCTGACGAAGGCTCTCTTATCGGTTACGCTCAACTCGACCCGACAGTACACTCTACAGACATCGCTGATTACACCGTCTACGGTGACATCTACGGCAATGACAACTACGATATTGCCGCAGCTCTTGACTTCGGTCGTATGCCTACTGCTGATGACTTCAAAGAACTCGTCCTCTGCACATCTCACGAATGGACTTCTGTTAACGGCGTTCAAGGCATCCGCTTTACCGCTGCTAACGGCAACTCTATCTTCCTCCCCGCTGCAGGTTCTCGCTTCGGTCAAGACATCGCTGATGCCGGCTCTCTCGGCAACTACTGGTTAGGTCAAGTTGACGGCACTAACACTCAATTCGGTCGCATTCTCCAATTCTCCTCTAACTCAGCAGGTCTCGAGACTCTTCCTCGCAACTATGCTGCCTCTATCCGTCCGGTTAAGAAACAACCGCTCGAATTTAAACGCGCTCTCTTGAACAACACTTGGTATATCGACCTCGACGCCGACGGCAAGTGCTACCTCTGGGACGGCCCGATGTACTTCTACGGCTCTGCTGACTCTTGGAAGACAGTCAGCGATGGCGACGTTACAACAGGCGACTCTTGGTGCTGGGCTGCTGCTTGGGGCGACATCTCAGGCTGGATTGGTTTCAGCGCTCAAGAATTTGGCGCAATGACCTTCTCTGCTGACGGCAAAGTTTCTGTTACAGATGCAAACGGCACTACCAAAGAAGGCACATACACAGTAAACGAGCAAAACAAGACCATCACCCTCTCAGGTGTTGAAGTCCTCCATGTCCCCGGCGAATACTCTAACACCACTACCAACCTCCGCATTCTCTCTTTGACTGACCAAAAATTGCAAATCGCTATCACTCGTAGCGACGGTCAACTCCTCAGCCAAAACTACATCTGCGGTGAGCAAAAGAGCTTCTACTCTAAGCCCGCTTGCACTGTTAGCTTCTGCGACTGGGACGGTCAAAACGGTTGGCCTACTACTACAGAGCAAATCAACCTCGCTGCCGGCGAAACTCACACAATCGCCATCAACGAAGCCATGGCAGGAGGTAGCGTTGTAGTCCTTGACTTCAAAGGCTTACGCACTGACTACCCCCACGCATTCATCCAGCTCGACAAAATTGAACTCGACGGCAAAGCCGTAAACTTTGATGCCAACAAACTCAAATATGGCGACCTCGAAGGCAACGGCAACTATCGTATCGAAATCTTCAACCGCTGGGGCTCAGGTACAGCATCAGACAGCCCATTCGGTGGCACTGATCCTGATGTCGAAGCTGCCCTCGCTTGCAACAGCAAGATTGAGTTGACATACACTGTAGTCAACCTCAAAGACAACTCCGCTGACAACCTCCTCGTTGCCGGTTTGACCACCTGCGACACCAATTGGAATTCATCTTGGCCCGATGTTACCGCTCCCATTTTCTTCAACGGCGGCATCTCTGACACTCAACAATCTATCGTTATCAACGGCTCTCGCGCTGACGGCATGATTGACCTCGTTGAGTTGCAAAACGTGATGAGCAGATACCCCAACATCCAACTCCGTCTTGACGAAGTATTGGCTGACGGCGTATCTGTCCCATTCGACGCCGACAAGATTCTCTATGGAGACCTCGAAGGCTCAGGTCACTATCGTATTGAGTTGTATAACACCTTCGGCTCAACAGGTGCCGGTCTTCCCGCATCTTGTCCGTGGGCATCTTACAAAGACGACAACTTTACTTATGTTCCAGCCCTCGGCTTCAACTCTTCATTTGAAGTAAAATACACCGTTCTTAAATTGTTCTAATTAGTTTTTCTCAAGAGCGAGGCACTGCCTCGGTGGTGTCTCGCTCTTTTCATTTAAATACGTAAATATTGTGAGACTAAAAAACTTATTCCGACTACTCTTCGTTATGATGCTGTCCATATCTTTCGCAGCTTGTAGCGACGATGACGATTCCCCAGCGAGTCCAATCTCTACCGACTTTAAAGTAGCAACAAAACAAATCACCGCTCTTAAATCAGGCGGCACATACTCGCTCGTCGTTCAATGTGACAGAGAACCGATTGCCGAGGCTGATGATTGGATCTCTATTTCTTCTTGGACTAATTCCGGCTCTAAAAATCAAATCTGGACTGCCGAAGTTACTATCCAACCCAACCCGACAAATAGCGACCGCACAACAAACATCGCCGTTTCACCACGCATCGAATCCTCAACAATCCAACTTGTAACGGTCACCCAAATCGCTGCTGACGGCCTCTACATTTCATCATCTTCAATTCCCGAAATCGTTCCTACTGAAGGTGGCACTTACGACATAACCATTCTTGCCAATATTGACTGCAAAGTGTCATCAAACGCCTCTTGGCTGACCGTCGCTCAAAAAGTCCAATCTCGTGCCGACCTCACCGAGCGCATCTACACCGTCACCATCGGCTCTAACGTCAGCGATGAACGCTCAGCCACAATCACCTTCACCGCCGGCGACCTCACAGCAGCTCTCGATGTAAACCAAGCAGGACGTGATGCAAGCATGGACAAAACAGCCGTCCAAATTGCCAAAGAAATCTACGCCGGTTGGAACATCGGCAACACCCTTGAGGCATACAACGGCTCTACTCCTTCAGAAACAGCTTGGGGCAACCCCAAAATCACCGAAGACCTCATCAAAGCCATCAAAGCTGCCGGATTTAACGCCGTCAGACTCCCAACTGCATGGGACGGATACATCGAAGACCGCTCTACATACAAGCTCAGCGACTCTTGGCTCAACCGCGTTGACCAAGTCGTTAACTGGTGCATCTCTAACGACCTTTACGTCATTGTAAACATCCACTGGGACGGCGGTTGGCTCGAAAACAACTGCACCGAAGACAAAAAAGATGCCAACATCGCCGAACAACGCGCACTCTGGACTCAAATCGCAACAAAACTCGGCGGATACGACTCTCACCTACTCTTTGCCGGTTGCAACGAACCCAACGCAAGCGATGCCGCCAAGATGAGCGTACTGCGCGAATACGAACAAACTTTCGTTGATGCCGTCCGCGCAACAGGTGGCCGCAACCTCAACCGCGTCCTCATCATCCAAGGCCCTGACACAAACATCGACGAGACCGTCTCTCTTTTCTCTATGCCCACCGACGTTGTCAGCGACCGCCTTATGGCTGAAGTACACTACTACGACCCATGGCAATTCTGCGGCATGACAAAAGACGAAAGCTGGGGCAATATGGCATACTTCTGGGGCGACTACAAAGTCGGCGACTCTAAACGCGACGCAAGTTGGGGCGACCTCAGCTACATGCAAAAACAATTCAAAAAGATGAAAGATATGTTCACAAGCAAAGGCATTCCCGTAATCCTCGGCGAATACGGTGCCATAACCAGCCACGACAACGACATATCTGACGCTGACCAGCTCACAGCGCATCATAACTCACGCTATCAATACAATAAACTCGCCACTCGCGAAGCTAAGAATTATGGCTTAGTACCATTCATGTGGGATACCGGCGAAGGCATGAACCGCACAACCGGAGCCATCACCAAAGACTACATCATCCCAGCTATCATGGAAGGTGCTGCCGAAGGTACTTATCCATACTAATTTTCCACCATCTAAGGCAAA
>CAYYAA010000021.1:0-24898 GCA_964469875.1 uncultured Bacteroides sp. | reverse complement strand
ATCGGCATCTCTGTGCCCGGCGTTGCAATGAGCGACATCTCTGCGACTATGACCAACGGCACACTGACACGCTCAGGCGACCACTGGGTGGCACGTCCCTCTGCCGTAGGCAAAGAGGCTGTTGTGACAGTAACAGCTAACATGGACGGCCACGCCTCTACGGTGGCAACAACGACATTCCGCGTGCGCAAGCTGCCCGATCCTACACCGTTCATCGCCTACAACGACGGCAAAGGCAACACCGACCACTATCGCGGCGGCAAGCCCTTCGCAAAGTCACTCCTTATCGCTGCCGGAGGTTTGGAAGCCGCAATTGATGACGGCTTGCTCGACACCAGATTTAAAGTGCTTAGCTTTGAAACCGTATTCTTTGACTCTATGGGCAACGCTATCCCCGAAGTCAGCGACGGCGCAAACTTCTCATCTCGCCAAAAACAATCTTTCCAACGCTTACAGCGTGGCAAGAGATTCTATATCTCACGCATAAAGGCTGTCGGTCCTGACGGCATCACCCGCGACCTTTCGCCAATGGAGGTGATTGTCAATTAATTTCTAACGATTATCGCATTATTATCGACATGAAACCATTAAAACGATACGCAATATTCGCATTAATGCTCGCAGGAATTGCCGGTGCTGCTTTTGCACAAGACAAGAGTTCTGCCGGTGTCGTGCGCCGCTCTTCCGATAAAAGCCGCACTGCCACAAGCACATCTGCCGGAATTTCTGACCGTATGCAGTCTTTTTACAGTGATGACAACTCATCACTGAGCGAAGCCGACTTGCAGTGGATGCGCGTCATCTATCGCGCCATTGACCTTGAGAAAGACAAGAACGCCGCGCTCTACTTCCCCGAAGAGCCTATCGAAGGTCAGGAAAACTTGTTCCGCATAATCATGCGCCTGCTCGCCAATAACCAGCTCGCCGCTTATGAATATCTTGACGGTCGCGAAGTATTCACCGACCAATATCGCATCAAAGTTCGCGACATCCTTGACCGTTTTCACATCCTTTACACCGACGCTAAAGGCTCAACAGAGAAAAATCCCAAATTCACAATTGACGAGAGTGATGTCCCATCTAACGAAGTCCTCTCATATTATATCATTGAGAAATGGGAATTTGACACACGCAACAACCGCCTGCGTCCACGCGTCGAGGCTCTGTGCCCCGTGCTACATCGCTCAGGCGACTTCGGCGGCGAAGCTGTCAAATATCCAATGTTCTGGATTAAATTCTCAGATATTCGTCCGTGGCTCACTCAGCAGACAATCTTTGTCAACGACGACAACAACCTGCCGACTTGCACCTATGACGACTTCTTCAACCTCACAATGTATGACGGCGAAATCTACAAAACTCGCAACTTGAAGAACCGCTCAATGATGCAACTCTATCCCGACCCCGATGACCGTCAACGCGCCCAAGACAGCATCCAAGCACGCCTCGACAACTTCGAGAAAAAGCTCTGGGTTCCTTCTCGCGAAGAAGTCATCGCCGCTCGTGAAGCTCGCGAAGGCAAAGCTGTTAAAGCCGCTACTGACAGCGCCACAGTTGCAGACGCAACAGAAGCCGCTGTCGAGGAGACCAAGACTGTCACACGCTCGACAAAACGCTCAACCAAACAAAGCTCAAGCTCTTCAACTAAACAATCAAGCAAGAAAGTCAAAGAGCCTAAAGTTCAAAAAGCATCATCCTCATCTTCAGCCACACGCTCAGTGCGTCGCCGCAGATAACACGATAACAGCTACAAAACGCCGCTGCCGACACCCTTCGACAGCGGCGTTTTTGTTTCTATCAGCTTCCAATAGCCTCAACACTCGGCACATTTTCTTGTTGTATATTCTGAATTAAATTTGTAATTTTGCGATATATTCATAAACAAAGACTTATGGCAACAAAACCGTTTCACTATCAAGAAATGTTCCCTCTCGGTCCTGACACTACCGAGTATTATCACTTGACCTCTGACTACGTAAAAGTAGAAAATTGGGGAGGTCATGAGTTCCTCGTTGTTGACCCTGAAGCTCTGACTGTGTTGGCTCGTCAGGCAACTCACGACAACGCATTCATGCTCCGCCGCGAGCACAACGCTATGGTAGCCAAAATTCTCTCTGACCCTGAAGCAAGCGAAAACGATAAGTTCGTAGCCCTCACGATGCTCCGCAACGCCGAAATCGCCGCTAAAGGTCAGCTCCCCGTCTGCCAAGATACCGGCACTGCCATTATCCACGGCGAAAAAGGTGAACGTGTCTTCACCGGATGCAACGATGCCGAGCGTCTTTCTGAAGGTGTCTACAAAACTTATACCACAGACAATCTCCGTTATAGCCAAAACGCGCCTCTCAACATGTATGACGAGGTTAACACCGGCTGCAATCTCCCGGCTCAAATCGACATCCACGCTGAAGAAGGTGACGAATACCACTTCTTATTCGTCGCTAAAGGTGGTGGCTCGGCTAACAAAACATATCTATATCAAGAGACAAAAGCGCTCATCAACCCCAAAACTTTGCTGCCTTTCCTCGTTGAGAAAATGCGCACTTTGGGCACTGCCGCTTGTCCACCTTATCACATCGCTTTTGTAATCGGTGGCACTTCTGCTGAGAAAAACCTCGAAACTGTCAAGAAAGCATCCGTTAAATATTACGACTCGCTGCCTACCGAAGGCAACGAATACGGCCACGCTTTCCGCGATGTTGAACTCGAGAAGCAACTCAAAGCTGAAGCTGAAAAGCTCGGCTTGGGCGCTCAATTCGGCGGCAAAGCCTTCGCTCACGACATCCGCGTAATTCGTCTCCCGCGTCACGGCGCTTCTTGCCCCGTAGGTCTCGGCGTTAGCTGCTCTGCTGACCGCAATGTCAAAGCTAAGATTAACCGCGAAGGTTTGTGGATTGAAAAACTCGACACAAACCCCGGCGAGCTCATTCCCGAAGAATATCGCAAACAAGGCGAAGGCGAAGTTGTCAAGATTGACCTCAACCGCCCGATGAACGAAGTTCTCGCCGAATTGTCAAAATATCCCGTATCAACCCGTCTGTCTTTGAACGGCACTATCATCGTTGGTCGTGACATCGCACACGCCAAGATTAAAGAACGTCTCGACAACGGCGAAGAGATGCCACAATATCTCAAAGAACACCCCATCTACTATGCAGGTCCCGCGAAGACTCCCGCAGGTATGCCTTCAGGCTCTTTCGGTCCGACTACTGCAGGTCGTATGGACTCTTACGTTGACCAGTTCCAAGCTGCCGGCGGCTCTATGATTATGATTGCTAAGGGCAACCGCTCTAAGCAAGTAACAGATGCTTGCCAAAAGCACGGCGGCTTCTACCTCGGCTCTATCGGTGGCCCTGCTGCTGTTTTGGCACAAAAC
This sequence comes from uncultured Bacteroides sp., assembly GCA_964469875.1. Taxonomy (GTDB): domain Bacteria; phylum Bacteroidota; class Bacteroidia; order Bacteroidales; family Muribaculaceae; genus CAG-873. Next base: position 21,522 of record CAYYAA010000021.1, on the reverse strand, counting down.
TCTATCAAGAAAGTTGAGTTGCTCGAATATCCCGAGCTCGGCATGGAAGCCATCTGGAAAATCGAGGTTGAGAACTTCCCGGCTTTCATCCTCGTTGACAACAAGGGCAATGACTTCTTCACCCAAATCAACGAAAAATGCAAGGCCTGCGGTCTTAACAAGTAACAATAGCCACATGCTATAAGATAGAGGGTGAAAATAAAGTGATTTTCACCCTCTATTATTTTCTGTAAACTGCTTATCAACCTTACCAACAAAGCGTTTACCAATGAAAAGACTAACATTATTATTCAGCACATTAGTCGCAGCGGCAGTTATCTGCTTTGGCGCAGTCACGAAACCGGATTTTGCATTTCCGGCAGACGTTATAAGTCAATCAAGGGCAACACTCTCAACATCTAATACTCCGGCAGAACGTCTCAACGGACTTTTAGCTCTGATTACTGCAAACCAACAGATTGACAACAATTCACTCAAAACATCTGTCAAGGTCATTGACTCTCTGCTTAGCGTCAGTCGCAACGACACCGAGCGCGCCCTACTGCTTACGCTTGAAGCGGAAGTCTATAACCAAGTGCGAATAAACACTAAGACACGCGACCGCAATGACTTGCCACTCTACCCCTACCCCAACGATTTATCTGAGTGGTCAGAGCAACAATTCACACATCGCATAGACTCGCTGTCATTGGCTGCTTGGAATATGGCAAAGCTCAGTTGCGCTTCTGTGCCGCTTAGCGATTATAGCGATGTAGTGACGGCTGACAAGCTATCGCTCATCTACTTTCCGACAGTACGCGACTTTATCGCCGCTTCAGTCTACAAATTAGCCACCAACAATAAAACCGAGTTACTTAAAGACATCACAGCAAGCACTCGCGAGCTTTCACCTAATTGGTTCTACTTTAAATGCGAGGCTGACAACAACTTTAAAAACATCTACGAGGCACATTCCGATTGCGAGGCTGCGAGGTATGCGCTTTTGCAATGGTGCAATCAACAAATTGGCAAAGATGATAACGACTCGTTGATTGCAATAGTCAAAAAATCGTTCACGGACTTCCCCAATTTCTGCCAAAACGACGAGCTGAGAAACTACCTTAACCTACTGACACAGCCAAATGCTACAGCATCTTTTGACGTTCTTACCTACCCCAACAAAAAGTTTGACATTACTGTTAAGTATCAAAATGCTGACAGCGTAGGCTTCGCGATTTTCAGAAAGCCTACCTCAACCAAAAGAGCTGAGTTAATCAGAAAAAATCTAATCGAGCTACAACAAGTCAAAGTCAACACCACTAACGCCATATCATCTGAAACATTCAGCTACAAACTTGACAACGAAGGCGAGTATTTGATTACGCCTGTCATTAACGGCAAATATGGCTCAACGTGCGACGGAATGATATTGTGCAGAAAAATAATGCCATTCACCGTGTTCAACTGCGACACTATCATCATCGGCGCTGTTGATGCTGAGAGCGGAAAGCCGTTGCAAGGGGCACAAATTGTTAACAGCAATGGCAAAAACGTCGGTGAGACTGACGCAAACGGGCTATTCAAGACCTCTGCTGACTACAAGAATCAATTGACATTGCGTGACCGCAACGTCAGCAGCTTAGATTACAAGCTAACCGGTTCTAATGTACGCGCAACAGAGAGTAGCGCTAAGACAGCAGAAACATTTGGTAATATTTTCATTGACAAACCCATATATCGTCCCGGTGATGTGGTCAACTGGATGGCTATCATTACCGAAGGCAACGGCAAACGCTCAGCAATAGGAGTTGCTGTCGGACGCAAAATTGCAGCAAAGCTGCGCACTTCAAACTACCAGTTTGTTGATTCACTCACACTTACAACAGATGAATATGGACGCATCAACGGTAGTTTCACGCTGCCCGAAGGTGGCCTAACCGGCAATTATAACATCTCTTTAATGCTTAACAATCAAAGTTTTGCTTCGACATACCTACCCGTAAGCGAATACAAAATGCCGACTTTCGAGGTGACTACTACAGAATTGCAACGCTCGGAAGATGTTACTATTTATGGCAATGCTCGGACTTACAGCGCGATGCCGGTTGCCGAGGCGAAGGTCAGTGCAAAGTTAATGTCAGGAATTCGCAGCCGATATTTCTACGGCAGTAACTATGTGACAACGCTCAGCGGAGTGACCGACAACGATGGCAATTTCAGCATAACAATTCCACGCGAAATTATTGAACAGCAAGCTAATGAATCTCGCACAAACTTCTCTGCCGCAATAACCGTAACGGCACAATCCGGCGAAAGTGCCGACTGTTCTGTAAACTTTGCGACAGGCAAACCTTATGTCATTGATGACAATCTCAGTGAATACATATTCAATACTGACAAACCTGTCACACTCAACGTCAAGGCTTATGACATCAACAATAACGCCGCTGATGTCGACTTGCGTTACTCGCTGATTGACAAGAACAATCGTGTCGTCGCTACTTCTAATTCCAACGAAAATATTAACTGGAGCAAAGTCAGTTCAGGCACTTATGACTTACGCATAGAGCCGTGTGACACAATGCTTTGCGATGCTGTAACCATTAGCAAACAAATCCGACTTTACAGTTTCCGCAAAGGGACAATGCCCGAAGATAAGCTGATTTTTATAATCAAAAATAGCTATCAAACCGACGCAACAGGCAAAGTTACGGTAGATTATGGCGTAAGCGACAAGGACACTTACGTTTACACATATCTGAGCTACGGCACAAACGTCAGCGATATGGAGCTAAAAAAGCAATCTGCCGGGTTTAAAACAATGACTTACAACATTCCGGATAGTTATGACTTGGCTGAAATGACCATTATCACCGTGAAAGACTGCAAATCAGAAAGATACGCCATCAAGCTACAACGACCTAAAGATAGAGCTCTGAATATCACAGCTGCTTCTTTCCGCGATAAACTGACAGCCGGCGATACCGAGACGTGGAACTTTAAACTCAGTCACAGCGACAATACAGCTGCGACCGGTGCTATGATTGCAACGATGTACAACCATTCTTTAGACGCTATAAAGTCCCTCAATTGGCTAAAGGCATTTCGTTACTATGCTCAACAGCCACAAGCAAATCTTTATATTTCAAGAAGCTACAACACACTGAGTAATTTTACAATTGACTATAAATCTATTGATTATAAAACACTCAGCTATCCAAATTTTGCATATAGTGACCTTTGGTGGCACAGAAACATAAAGTTTAAAATCAGAGGCACGACTAAGGCTGAGAGTGCTGTAGAATATGAGGTAAAAGCTGTCTCCGGCGCAAATTCTGCATATTTCACGTTAGCAACAGCCGAAAATGCTGACGATTTAGCCGCTGAGGTCACACTTGACGGCGACACGGACACGGGACATGAAACTAACTCTAATTCAGACTCTTTTGACTATCGTGACAGCAACGTGACGACGGCATTCTGGCAGCCGATTTTGACAGCTAACGACAATGGCGAAGTGTCGCTAACTTTCACTGTTCCAAATGCTAACACTACTTGGAACATGGAGACATTCGCTTGGACTAATGACCTCAAATATGGTTCATTAATACGTCAATTCATTAGTAACAAGCCGATTATGGCACAGCCAAACCTGCCACGCTACTTGCGACAAGGTGACAAAGCGCACATTACGGCCACAATCTTCAACAACACTGACAGCGCCACAGTAACCAATTCTGTCATAGAGCTTTTTGACATCAACAACGGCAATATTCTGCAAAGCACAACAAGCCGTGACTCAATCGCTGCAATGCAATCAATAATACTCGCTATCGACATAACAGCGCCAATTGACGTGACAGCTATCGGCTATCGTATCCGCTCTTTCAATCAAGGCTTTAGCGACGGTGAGCAAACTTTAATCCCTATTCTAACGGCTTCGTCTACTGTTGTCGAAAGCGAGTTATTCTACCTCAACCCCAAAGATAACGGTTACTCACTAACAGTGCAAGATGATGATACCGCAATAAATACGCTGCAATATTGCGCTAACCCGATTTGGTCTGTCGTTAAGGCTATGTCTGGATTACGCGGTAACAATCAGACTGTTATCAATGCTGCTATTTCACTCTCGACAAATGCCAACGCCAAATATATCGCTGACAACAATCCGGGAATTGAACACATGATAGCTGCATGGGAAGCAGCGCCACAAGACTCAGCACTCGTGTCTATGCTTTTGCGCAATAGTGATTTAAAACTCGCAAACATTGACGAGACTCCGTGGGTGCAGACTGCCGACAATGCGAATATGCGCATGGCGGCTCTTAGCGATATTTTTGACAAGACAAAAGTACAGACTGCAATTTCAAACTCTCTTAAAGCGCTGAAAGACAATCAAAATAGCGATGGCGGATGGCGCTGGGCATCTTGGTGCAATCAATCTTCTATGTGGGTGACAGAGAACGTACTCTTGCGTCTGAAATTGGCTAAGGCTATCGGCTCGCTCGGAGATAGGGCTGACCTTATGATTTCACGCGCTATGGCATACTACGACAAATACACCGACAACGCCAACCGCACTCACGCACTACTCCACGCCTTAACAACAGACAAAGATATAAGTCTAAAAGCTAAGCAGCTGAATGACAAAGAAGTGCAAAACATCATCAAGACATGGCGCAAGGATGGCGCAACGTCTAAGGCTATTGACGCAATTATCCTTTACCGCAACGGTTACAAATCTGTAGCTAAACAGATTATCGCCTCATTGGAGCAGTTCGCTGTTGAGCAACCCGGCAAAGGCATGACCTTCCCCTCAGTTAAGCGTACTGACGACTACGCGTGGATAGTCTGCGCCTTCAACATGATTTCTCCCGATAACAAAGTGATTGACAAAATGCGTCAATGGCTCATAGTGCAAACCCAAGCGACAGATGACCTCGGTGCTTGCAATCCCGACTATCTCATCTCAGCTATACTGATGACAGGTACACCTTGGCTTAACACAGAGACCACTCCGTCTGTCTCCATTAATGGCGCCGCCCCAACTATTGACAGCATTGAAGCCGGTAGCGGCTACTTCAGCATGCACGTAAACTCAGGTGACAACATAACCATTTCTCCTAATGGCACGACACCATCCTACGGCTCAGTGACCGCTATCTCCAGACGGCAAATGACCGACATTGCAGCTTACGATAATGACGACTTAAAAATCGAAAAACGCATTATCGCTGACGGCAACTACACAGACACGCTCCGTCTCGGCGAGCGTGTCAAAGTGCTGCTGACAATAACTGTCAACCGCAATATGGAGTACGTAACCATCATAGATGAACGCCCTGCCACACTTGAGCCCGTTGAACAAGTGTCGCAATATATCTACACCGACGGCGTGTCATATTATCGCGAAAACCGTGACTCATCAACACGCCTCTTTATCAACTATCTCCGCAAAGGAACATACCAAATCAGTTATGACATGACAGCAAACCTCGTCGGAACATACTCATCAGGCATCGCAACACTACAAAGTCAGTACGCACCTGAACTGACCGCACACAGTTCCGGTATGTCAATCACAGTCAAGTGAACCATCCGAACTGACACGTTGTTATTATCATTGGCATATCGTGCTGACAAAATGTCAACTTGGTATGCCAATTTTTAATTTTGGCACAGTATATGCAATTATAAACAGCGAGTGACCTATTCGCCGTGGGACACTTCAGTAAAACTAAAATAAATAATAAACATATAAATTTAAACCATTATGAAACTCAAACCATTAGCTGACAGAGTTCTCATCCAACCTACAGCGGCTGAAGAAAGAACAGCATCAGGTATCATCATCCCCGATTCTGCTAAAGAAAAACCATTGCGCGGCACTGTTATCGCTGCCGGTCAAGGCACTAAAGATGAAGAAATGATTCTCAAAGCAGGTGACGAAGTTTATTACGGAAAATACGCCGGCACCGAATTAGAAGTCGATGGCGAGAAATATCTCATCATGCGCCAAAACGAAGTGCTCGCTGTTATCGAAAAATAATATTCCATTCTCCTATTTCTCCTCTTTTCTAAAATACTCATACAATCATGGCAAAAGATATTAAATTCAATATTCAAGCTCGCGAAGAGCTTAAAAAAGGCGTTGACGCTTTAGCTGACGCCGTTAAAGTCACTCTCGGCCCGAAAGGTCGCAACGTAATCATCAGCAAACAATTCGGCGCTCCTCACATCACTAAGGACGGCGTTACTGTTGCTCGTGAAGTTGAGCTCGAAGACCCGTTCCAAAACATGGGTGCTCAACTCGTTAAAGAGGTTGCATCTAAAACCGGTGACGATGCCGGAGATGGCACTACAACTGCCACTGTCCTGGCACAAGCTATTATCAACGTAGGTCTGAAAAATGTTACTGCCGGTGCTAATCCTATGGACCTCAAACGTGGCATCGACAAAGCTACTGCTTGCGTTGTAGAAGGCATCCGCAATATGTCTGAAGAAGTTGGTGACGACTTTAAGAAGATTGAAGACGTTGCTCGCATCTCGGCTAACAACGACGAGACAATCGGCCACCTCATCGCTGAGGCTATGCAAAAAGTTAAGAAAGAAGGTGTTATCACAGTTGACGAGGCTAAAGGCACTGAGACCACTATCGAAGTTGTCGAAGGTATGCAATTCGACCGTGGTTACATCTCTCCCTACTTCGTAACAGACACCGAAAAGATGGAATGTGCTATGGATAGCCCTTACATCTTACTCTATGACAAGAAAATCTCTAACCTCAAAGATATCCTCCCCGTCCTCGAAGCTACTGCTCAAAGCGGTCGCCCGCTGTTGATTATCGCCGAAGATGTTGACCAAGACGCTCTCGCTGCTTTGGTTGTAAACCGTCTCCGCGGCTCTTTGAAGATTTGCGCCGTTAAAGCTCCCGGCTTCGGCGACCGTCGCAAAGAAATGCTCGAAGATATCGCTATCCTCACCGGTGGCGTAGTTATCAGCGAAGAAAAAGGCATGCAACTCGCTAACGCTACCATCCAAGACCTCGGTCGCGCTAACAAAGTCACTGTCAACAAGGAAAACACTACCATCGTTAACCGTGACAGCAACAAGGAAGCTATCGACGCTCGCGTCGCTCAAATCAAAGCACAAATCGCTCAAACTACAAGCGACTACGACCGCGAAAAATTGCAAGAACGCCTCGCTAAACTCGCAGGCGGCGTAGCCGTGCTCCACATCGGCGCTCCCAGCGAAGTTGAAATGAAAGAAAAGAAAGACCGCGTTGACGATGCGCTTAGCGCAACTCGCGCTGCTATCGCCGAAGGTATCGTCCCCGGTGGTGGTGTCGCTCTTGTTCGCTGCATCGACGCTCTCGAAGCTCTCAAAGGCGCTAACGATGACGAACAAACAGGTATTGACATCGTACGCCGTGCAATTGAAGAACCGCTTCGCCAAATCGCCGCTAATGCCGGCGTTGAAGGCGCTGTCGTTGTACAAAAAGTTCGCGAAGGAAAAGCTGACTTCGGCTACAACGCTCGCACTGAAACTTACGAGAACCTCCTTTCAGCAGGCGTCATCGACCCAGCCAAAGTTACTCGCGTAGCCCTCGAAAACGCTGCCTCTATCGCAGGTATGTTCTTGACTACAGAATGTGTAATCGCTGAAAAGAAATCTGAGAACGCAGCTCCCGCAATGCCCGCAGGTGGCATGGGCGGAATGGGTGGCATGATGTAATAATTTAAGTCACCAAGATAAAACGCGAGTCGGCTTCAGTCCTGAAGTCGACTCGCTTTATTTTTACCGTCTATCAGTCTAACTGGTCAAATTATACTAATAGTTCACGCCCTCATTATTGGAATTTTGTGAAAAACAATGGTCAAATACCCCGGAATTTTGTGAAAAACCATAGCCAAAATGCTTGGAATTTTGTGAAAAGGTTGTATATTTATTTGTAATACACAGTTTTTCAGCATATTATATTACTCAAACGCTTCATTTCGGAAAACGCAGTAAATCGAGGGGCGAATTTATAGGAAAACGCAGTAAATCGAGCCCTATTTTTATAGGAAAACGCAGTAAATCCAATTTTTTTTTGTAAGTTTGCATATAAAATAATATCCTAATGTTATGTTATACAGGAAGATTTCAAGGACTATAGAGAATCATCTGCTATCAGAACAAAATAGAGTACTGATTATTGATGGGGCACGACAAATCGGCAAATCTTACATAATCCGTGAGATAGGCAAAAAACTTTTTCCGAATTACATAGAAGTAAACATGGAGGAAGATAAACTGCAAGGACGTATGTTTGAAAACGCCCGCACGGTTAACGATTTCTATATGGCTCTTAGCATGCTTCATGGCGAAAAAATGGTTGACCGTAAATCCACACTGATATTCATTGACGAAATTCAGGCTTACGACCACCTGCTAACTCTCCTTAAATTTCTTGTCATAGATAATAAATATACATTTATAGCAAGTGGATCAATGCTTGGCATTGCCCTAAAGAATACCTCATCAATACCGATGGGTAGCATTCGCATTGAGCACATGTATCCCATGGATTTTGAAGAATTCATCATTGCTAATGGTGTTGGCGATATGGCTATCCGAATGATGCAAAAGAACTTTGAGGATGAACATCAACTCAATGATGCCACTCACCGCAAAATGTTAGATTTATTCCGTAAATACTTATTAATCGGTGGTTTACCGGCTGCTGTTGATGAATTTGTACATTCTCATAACATTCACAACGTCCGTAATATCCAAAAACAGATTAACGACATGTACGCCGTTGATGCTTCGAAATATGAACAAGCTGCAAATAACCGCCTCAAAATAAGACGAATACTCGAATTATTACCATCAAATCTTGAGAATAAGAAGAAACGCATCATATTTAAAGATATCGAAAATATATCTTGGAAACGTGCCGACAATTATATCGAAGAATTTGAATATCTAATTACAGCAGGCATCGCTCTCGAAGTTAAGGCTATAAGCCAACCAACTTACCCACTTATTCAAAATAGCGGTAAAAATTTGCTCAAACTTTATCTTAACGATGTCGGCATCTTATCAGGGATTTATTACCAAGATAATATCTCAGCTATCACTAATGATGTTAGAAGTATTAACTTAGGTGCCGTCTACGAAACGGTAGTAGCTCAAGAATTGAGAGCTCATGGCTATAATCTTTACTACTATGATAATAAGCGCAACGGAGAAGTCGATTTCTTAATTGACGATACCATTAACTTATCAGTCATGCCTTTAGAAATCAAATCAGGCAAAGATTATACAGTCCACAGCGCCCTTGATAAATTTTTATCCATCACTGATTATGGTATCAAAAAGGCATACGTACTATCAAACGAACAAAAGGTCTACTCTGAAGCAGGCATAACTTATATGCCAATATATTACATAATGTTTTTCAAGAATTGACACAAAATAAGGCGCAAAGCAAAGGCGCATCTCCTCATCGGTGATGCGCCTTTGGTGTATGTTGGCGGATTAGAACAACCAAGCGGCTGTTATTGTCCAATAATTGTTCTTACCTTCGATTTCAGTCAACTCTATGTCTGACGTGTCGAGACCGGTATAGCTACTTACTGTTTGTATAGTATTTGTCATACCAAAGCCATAGCTTGCGCCAATCTGGAGGTGTGAAAAGAGCTGAAGACCTGCGCCTACGTTCCATGCAACATCAACAGATTTATTTTCAATAGCATTCTCAATAGCCTTCTTTGATGCGAGAACTGATATGCTCGGACCGGTGAAGACATAAGGAGTTACAATCTTACCAATAAGAGGCAAGCCGATTTTATATTTCAAGTTGACAGGAATTTCGATGTAATCACGTGAGCGCACATTCTTATCTGACAGCACACTTTGGATGCCGGCAGACAGTGACTCGTCAGTGCTGACTTTGCGGTGTACATACATCACAGATGCGTCAAAGCCAAGGTTGATTACAGGAATAGTAAATTCAGCTTCGATACCGGCATTGAAACCTGCAAGGTTATCAGTCTCAAGGCCTGAATTAAACTTCATTGAGTTGACATTAGCACCTACGCGAGGGCCGATAGCGAATTGCGCGGATGCCACAGTTGTAATTGCGAACATCGCAACTACAGCTACTAAGATTCTTTTTAATGCATTCATAGTCTTTATTTTTAATGAATATTTTGCTATGTGTATAAACAACGTGACAAAGATAGTGTTTTATTTTTTATTAACGAAGTATTTGATAAGTATTTCGTAATTTTGTCGTTATGAATGCAGAAGAAAGATTAAAATTAGAAGAAAAAGTAATCGAAATGCTCCGCACGGTCTATGACCCGGAGATACCCGTTGATGTTTATAGTCTCGGATTAGTCTACAAAATCGACATAAATGATGACTATGAGTTGACCATAGACATGACAATGACAGCGCCAAACTGCCCGATGGCTGATTTCATCGTCGAAGACGCGCGCATCAAACTCGAAAGCATCGAGAGCTTGAAGTCTGTAACCATCAATATCGTTTTTGAGCCTGAATGGACTAAAGACATGATGAGCGAAGAGGCTAAACTCGAGCTCGGTATGCTCTAAACTTAACCTTAAAAAGCATTTTCGTTTGAGTACATACTTTATCAGCGATTTACACCTCGGCGCAGGTTATATCAGCGACGCACGCGCCCATGAGCAACGTGTAGTGGACTTCTTGCGCTCTATCGAGGACAAGGCTGATACGCTATATATGCTCGGTGATATATTAGACTATTGGTTTGAATATCGCACAGTAGTGCCGCGCGGCTACATACGCTTCTTCGGACAGTTGGCTCGAATGGCTGATAAGGGTATCAAGATTTATTGGTTCATAGGCAATCACGATATATGGCTGTTTGACTACCTGCGCAACGAAATAGGTCTAACGGTCATAGACGGTACGGCTGTTCATAAAATCGGAGGCAAGACTTTCATGATGTCGCACGGTGACGGTCTCGGAAAGTTAAAACCATCGTTCAGACTGATACGTAACATTTTCCGCAGTAAGATATGCCAGAAGCTATACTCCGGCATTCACCCGAGATGGACCGTAGGTTTTGCACATTGGTGGAGCTCTAAGAGCCGTGGCGAAGTTGTAAAAGCAGAATTCTGCGGCGAGTTGCGTGATAACGTCATGAATTTCGCCAAAGACTATGCCGCACAAAATCCTGATGTTGACTACATCTTGTTAGGACACCATCACGTTGTCGCCGATGTTGCCGTGACGCCAAAATGTCAGCTTTTAATCCTCGGAGACTGGATTTCTAACTTCACTTATGCAATTTTTGACGGTAAAAGCCTTAAAATTGATCACTATTCACCGTCAAATTCTTGATTTTGCATTTTTTAACAGTGTAAAATCCAAGACTTCACACCAGTGATAATCTAACATAACAAACTATATATCAATAATATAAACAAAGCAGCATCCTCGATAATCCACCTATATGTTATAAAAATATGTCGTAAAACATATAATTAAATTTGGTGGCTCATCGAAAAAGCCGCAACTTTGTATCGCAAACCTAAAACAATCTTTTTTACCTTAGAAATTGTACCTATTGGAAACCCATAAAAAGGGACTCTGTGACGGAGTCCCTTTTTATTCTTTTTGTGCATTAACCTATAATCTTTTTTACTACTTGAATTTTGATCCTATTATATATGGTTCTGAAAATTAGTTGATAACTTTCTGCATGTCTCGACCCACAGCAGTCACTCGCAATCCTCGACTTACTCTCGGACTGTGGTCTACTACTCTTGATAACATTGAGTGAGTATGGTGACGGTGAGCTTTATCATACTTGAAAGTTTATTTGGTTGTTGATGGCCTGCCATTACAGCGACCGTGGTTATGAGTTTTTTTTAACTTAATTTCACCAAAACAAAGTGTCAATTAGAGATACACTGCCGACTGTAATAACATCAAATCGGTTTCAGCTAACATTCGGTCTGAAGTTAGACTTTTATGTTCATTTCTCATATCATAATTCATGCGCATCAGTGGTGATTTTGTCATCATCATGCCTATCGCATGAATCCTTGATTTCAACTCTTCGTTCATTTTGGTATTCGATTCTGACGCCTTACAGGGCATCTTAAATTTGTTTCTTAAATCATTAATAACATCGCAAAAGTAACAACAAATCGCAATATACACAACAAGCAATTCTCTATATTTTTTATTTTTCATGCTTCCGAAGTTGTCCAAAACGCTTTACATAGACGTTACAATATTATTCGCATTGTGTTACACGCTGAATATAAACGATTTACAATCGTGAGACATAATTTCTCACACCGAACATAAAATTTACTAACGTGTGTTACTTTTTGTAACATCACCAAGAAATTGTCCGTTTTCGTAACATTCACAGCCAATATCGCCGAAAAAAAATCCGTCAGAGTTTAACTTACCATTAAGCTCTGACGGATTAGCGTATGTAGTTGGTTCTGCTATTTGTCCACTCTGACAGCCTTGATACCCAATGAGCGATTCGTCACTTCAGGAGTACCTTTATAGTAAACCTTACCCGTGCCTGCTCCGGCGACAGTCAACTTATCGCTAACGGTGCAGTCGATAGGACCGGTGCCGAGAACGGTGCATTTGCCTTCCTCTGCATGGAGGCCTCCGGCTTCAATCGGGCCTGTGCCGACATTCTTGAGACTAACACGTTTAGCAACACCACTGAGCACCAAGTGACCACATCCGGTGTTAATGCCGGCATCAATGCTTGTCGCATTAAGATTTTGTGCTATGATAGTACCGTTGCCGATAACCTTGATTTTCAAAGTTGGCACGCTTGCGGTCTGCTTTGTCGTAACTGTTGAATCGCCGGCATTTTCAAGTTTGGTGAGCGTTGATGAATACACAACGATAGTCGGCAATTTGCTTATCTTCTCGCCATCGTTTGAAAGTTGAATGCGCAGGCGATCTTTATTATTAGAGAAAATGAGCTTGTTTGTAAGTTCAGGCTCACAAGTGAAGAATGCCCATCCGGCAGAATCTGCCGAACATCTGTATTCAACATTAATAGCATCCGTCACATTAAGTTCGCTAAAGTCTTGAACATTGAGCGAGTAGTCATGTAACTCAGCATTGGCGGCAAACGCAGCCGTCAGCAATGCAAGCATTGTCAATTTTAATCTTAAAATCTTACTCATTATCGCTTCTTTTTAGGTTTTGCAAATTTGGAAATATATCGTTTTCGATGTGACTAAGTATAGCCTCCAAACTCTCATAAGTCTCGGCACGAAGCATCTCGATACGAGTCTGTCTGAAGTTAGGAATACTTTTAAAAAGCGGAGATGCCGCGAGGTGACGACGGATGTGCAAGATGCCACGATATTCATCTATGCGGTCTATGCTCTCGCGTATCTGACGACGAAGCAAGGCAAATTTCTCAGCCGCCGACAGCACTTCGACCTGACCGGTGCGCAGCAGCGAGGTAATCTCGCGGAAAATCCACGGCGCACCGATAGAGGCTCTTCCGACCATCACACCGTCAACGCCATAGCGTTCAAATGCCGCCTTTGCCGCCTCCGGCGTGGTGATATCGCCGTTGCCGATAAGCGGAATGTGAAGACGCGGATTCTGCTTTACTTTGGCAATCATCTCCCAGTCGGCCTGTCCGGTGTACATCTGTGACCGCGTGCGACCGTGAACGGTGAGCGCTTGAATACCGCAATCCTGCAACTGTTCGGCAAGGTCCACAATTATGCGAGAGTCATGGTCCCAGCCCAATCGAGTCTTAACGGTGACGGGAGTCTTAACAGCGTCAACCACGGCGCGAGTAATCTGGAGCATCTTTGGAATGTCACGTAACATTCCTGCACCTGCTCCTTTGCCTGCAACTTTCTTGACAGGACAACCGAAGTTAATGTCGATAATGTCAGGCCCGGCAGCCTCGACAATACGCGCAGCCTCAACCATAGGCTCAACCTCACGACCATATATCTGAATCGCCGTAGGACGCTCTGCCGGCTCGATATGCAGCTTGCGCGTAGTCGCTTGGATGTTGCGTATCAGCGCATCAGCCGACACAAACTCGGTGTAGGTCATATCCGCGCCTAATTCCTTACAAATCAAGCGAAAAGAGCTGTCAGTAACATCTTCCATCGGGGCAAGCATGACAGGTTGCTCGCCTAAATCTATATTGCCTATTTTCATCTATCTTCTTTTACAAGTGCAAAGTTACGAAACAAGCCGCTTTTTCTCAAATCTTTAAGCCATTATTGACAACTTTTTGGCATTTTATGTAAATTACTGATTTATTTGCTATTAAAAATTCACTAACGATGGTTAATTAAAGTTTATAATACACCTCCATTAATAAGTTAAATGCACTATGTAACAAGTAGTTAATAAAAAATTTTAATAATGTGAAATAAAGTAATGAAACTTGCATTTATAAAATATTTGTTGTTTCTTTGCAAATGTATTCATGCTAATGAACAAAACTTTCTAAGCTATTATGTTAAAGCAAATAATAAATGGAAAGATATTGACACCGGCAGGCTGGATTGACGGCGGCTCGGTCGTTATGAAAGACCATCTAATTACCGACATTTACCACTCTAACCGATTGGTACAGGGTGTTGATGAAGTGATAGATGCTCGAGGTGGATACGTAATGCCCGGCGGCGTGGATATCCACGTTCACGGCGGCGGTGGCAGAGACTTTATGGAAGGCTCTGAAGACGCTTTCTTAGCAGCTATCGAAGCTCACCGTCATTACGGCACAACGTCAATCATGCCAACGCTGTCTTCATCCACTCTCGCCATGATTCGAGATGCAGCAAACACTTGCGAAAGACTGATGAAGGACCCGATGAACGGCATTATCGGCTTGCACCTCGAAGGCCCATATTTCAACCCCGCCATGGCAGGCGGTCAGATGCCTGAGAACATCCGCATCCCCGACCCCACCGAATACAAACCTATCATCGAAGAGTTTGGTTGCATCAAACGCTGGGACGCGTCTCCCGAAGTTGAAGGCGCCTTAGAATTTGCTCGCTTCATGCGCAGCAAAGGCGTAATGGCTGCTTTGGCTCACACTCAAGCAGCCTTCCTCGAAGTTGCTAAGGGCTATGAAGCCGGCTTCACTCACGCCACACACTTCTACAACGCTATGACAGGCAACCACAAAGAAGGTGTTTACAAACATGAAGGTACTGTTGAATCAGTCTACCTGATTGACGAAATAACGGTCGAAATGATTGCCGACGGCATTCACGTTCCACCGAATATTTTAAAACTGATACGCAAACAGAAAGGTGTTGAACGCACCGCATTGATTACCGACGCATTAGCCTGTGCCGCTTCTGATAGCGAAAAAGCATTTGACCCGCGCGTAATCGTTGAAAACGGTGTTTGTATGCTCGCCGACCGCTCTGCCATCGCCGGCAGTATCGCGACAATGGACAGACTGATTCGCGTTTGCGTTAAGAAAGCCAACTTGAAATTGGAAGATGTATCAGCTATGGCCTCCGCTACCCCCGCTCGACTGATGGGCGTTTACGACCGTAAAGGCTCGCTCCAACGCGGCAAGGATGCTGACATCATCATTATGGACGAGGACTTGAACTTGACACACGTCATTCAAATGGGACGTAATATCAAGCCCGCAAACAACCCCTACTTTTAGAACATAAATGACAGTAAGAATAGAATAGACAAAATGAATCGTCTGCCTCGGCAGACAACTATACAATTAAAAATAAGACAACCATATAATTGAAGCGATGATTAACGCGGGTTAATCATCGCTTCTAATCTTTTGGCAGGTAATGCCTTATTAACAAATTTCTTTTATCAAGTCAAGCAGCACTTCTGTCGTTGTGCGAGTTATGACACGGTCGCGACTACCGGGGAGATGTAGCAATCGCGTCTTTGTGCCGCAAGGCGTCGCTACGGCTGTCCACACCGTGCCGACAGGCTTATCCGGAGTGCCACCACCGGGACCGGCGATGCCTGACGTAGCAACAGCGTAGTCCGCGCCAAGTCGTGCGCGTGCGCCCTCCGCCATTTGTATCACAGTCTGTTCACTCACAGCGCCATACTGTTCGAGTGTAGAGTGCTGCACTCCGAGATTGCTCTCCTTAACAGCATTACTATATGACACAACAGAGCCAACAAAGACATCTGAACTACCCGGCACGGCAGTAATCTCATGTGCAATATTTCCACCTGTACAGCTCTCGGCAGTTGCCAAAGTCTTACCGCCTTGGCGCAAAAGATGCAAAGCTATCTCAGCAGGTGTCGCATCGCCGTCATAAATAAGTAACGAGCCGAGGCACTTGCGCAGCTTGTCAAGTTGCGCATTATATCGCGCTTCAAAATCATCATCACTGACAGATGCAATACCGTCAAGACGCAGGCGGATAATGCCCGGCTTGGGAAGGTATGCAAGATGAATGCCATCAGGCAAGTCATTCTCAAAATCAGTCAGATGCAAAGCTAAATTTGATTCCGTTATACCCGTTACTATCAGAGTATTGTGATATTGTGCAATATCCGATTGGAAGTGCTGTTTCAACGCCGGTATTACAGCATCAACGAGCATACCCTCAGTCTCAAAAGGCACACCGGGCATGGTCACAAGCACCTTATCACCACGCTCAAACCACATTATTGGCGCAGTGCCAAGCAAATTCTGAATAACACGACATGACGACGGCACGAGAGCTTGGTCGGCTGTCAACGTATTCATTTTGAGGTGACGCAACGCAAAAACGCGGTCTATATTGGCTGTGACTTCGCTATTGCGATAAAGTTCACCGCCAAAAATATCCAACATCACTTGTTTGGTAATATCATCTTTTGTCGGGCCAAGTCCACCAGTAGTGATTACAAGGTCAGACTTTGACAGCGCGCGGTCGATAGCAGAACGGATATCGGCAGCGTTATCTCCGACAGTCTCAATGCCTACTGTCTTCCAACCAATCACGCCGAGTTGGCGAGCGATGAAACCTGAATTTGTATCATTAACCTGACCTAACAAGATTTCATCACCGATGATAATAATAGATAAATTCATCAGTTTAAGGAGATTATAAGATAGTGTTTAAATAGTTACCCTCGCATACGGTGTCTCATTATATCGACAGAAGTCACCGTCAAGGAACTTATAATATCCGGCAATTGCCACCATTGCGGCATTGTCAGTCGTAAAAGCACGTTCAGGGATAAACGCTTTCAATCCACGTTTATCACAAAAATCAGCCACAGCCGCACGCACACCGGAGTTTGCCGACACGCCGCCACCGATAGCCACAGTCTTCACACCGGTCATATCAACAGCCTTCGCCAACTTGTCAAGCAAGATTTTTATAATAGTAGCTTGCAACGACGCCGCCAAATCTGCCTTATTTCGCTCAACAAAGTCCTCACCCTCAGCCTTAACAGCATCTCGCAATGTGTACAAGAATGAAGTCTTTAGACCTGAAAAGCTATAGTCAAGTCCCGGTATATGAGGACGTGCAAACTTAAAGCGGTTAGCATCACCCTCCGCTGCCAAACGGTCAATATGCGGGCCGCCGGGATAAGGCAAACCCATGACTTTGGCACACTTATCAAAAGCCTCACCAGCCGCATCATCTATGGTACGTCCAAGCACCTCCATTTCCTTATAACTCTTGACGAGGATAATCTGCGAATTACCACCGGAGATAAGCAAACAGATAAACGGGAACTCCGGCACAACATCGTCAGGCTTATGACGAACAAAATGCGACAACACATGACCATGCAGGTGATTAACATCAACAATCGGTATGCGCAAACCCAAAGACAGACCTTTGGCAAAACTTGTACCCACAAGAAGCGAACCGAGCAAACCCGGACCGCGAGTAAATGCTATCGCCGAAAGCTCACTCTTATCCACTCCGGCACGCTTGAGTGCCGCATCTACAACAGGTACAATATTCTGCTGATGCGCACGAGATGCAAGTTCAGGGACCACGCCACCATATTCTTCATGAACCTTCTGAGACGCTATAACATTGCTCAGAAGCAAACCATCTTGAATGACTGCCGCACTCGTATCATCGCACGACGACTCTATACCGATAATGGTTACTTTTTTATCCATAGTTTATCCTTAGAAAATATACGCTGCACCAAAAGCAATCTGCCTTGACGCATAATCGCTTATGATACAGTATTTTGCTTCAGCAAAGAGCATTATATTTGAGTTAACTTTTAAATCAAAACCAGCGCCGGCATTCAAGCCAAGTCGGCGGTGACAAGAATCACCACCACCAAACTCATCGTCAGCACTACTCTCAACATGATGAGTCCATGCCGTATAATTTACGCCCACAAGAGGATATAGCGCCGCAAGACTCGTCGCAAAACTAAACGGAAAATGGAAGTTAAAGTCAGCAGTAAACGCATCCTGATGCTTATTGCGGAACACACCGCCTATCTCCGGCGCGATACGCAGACCCTTTGTGATAGCATAATTAAAACCAACAGCACCCGTAGCCGAACTAATCTTAGACATATAGCCTAAATTAGCCTGTACAGCAAACTCACCTGCGCTGAGCTGTGCCGATGCCGTATTTACACACAAAGCAATGATTACTGCTATTATAACACTTAAAATCCTTGTTTTCATACACTTTAGATTTGTTGAGAGAATGAGAGAAAAGACAAACTGAAACCGCAATCTATGCCCTCAGTTTTGAATAGCAAAAATAGCACAAAAAACTGAGAAACCATGCGAAAGTGTATAAAATAATTAAGCCCGACCGTAAAGTCGAGCTTAATTTTGAGGTACCTAGCAGAATCGAACTGCTGTAAGCGGTTTTGCAGACCGGTGCCTAACCACTCGGCCAAGGTACCATTTCGCTTTTGCTCTGCAAAGTTACAACATATTTTTCGTTTATGCAAATCCAATCACCATTTTTTGTAACACAAATGCAAAAAAGCAGCCACACCCCACCCAAGAAGCTCTCTCACGCCTGATTTCGCGTGGTTTCGCAACAAAAACGCACCTGCAAGGAAGTGCGTCCGCCACCCAGACGATAGTAAACCATTGATTATCAATGTAAAACTACCGCCAGTAGGGCCTCGGCTTGCCGTGGCCGCTCTCTCGCGTGGTTTCGCCTCTTTCCGAGTTCACCAAATAAGACCAATAAACCTAATTAGTCCAATTAGCCTAATTGGACTAAATGCCTGACCAACAGTCCCTTTATAGGTGGTTTTTATGAACCTAAAATGGTTTTGAGAACAGCTTCAATAAAGCCACTATATTCTCTAACGTCTTTAGAGCCACAATCAGGGCAGCGGTTTGGTGTGTAGGACAGCCTATGCCAAAAGCCGCCCTCCTTTTTAGTCGCTCCGAATTTATATCCACACTCCTCGCACTTCATCTGTACTTTAGTCACTGTAATCATAATACTAATTAAAAATTAATTTGTTTTTATTGATGACTTGAGTTGGACCTTGGAGATTGAGCTTCCCAGAGAATATTTCGTGTTTCAGCTCACTAAGCTTGGCAATTACTTCATTCCTACACTTGCATTTAGATATTGCATTATAAACATATTTTGAATATTCATCGGTGTGACTTGTTTTATGAAGACAACCTTTAAATATACTATTGTTGTCAGTAGGAAGAAAAATTCCATTCGCCGGGTGATTTATATCAACGCCAAATTTTTGAAGGATTTGTCTTGACTTCTTGGCTGCAACATCAGTACCTTCAACAATATGGTGAGCGGCAGTGCCACCAAAGCCTTTGACTACATTAGCCGCGTTTGGAGACATTGTTTTAAGCATATTGCTGCGAAGGACAGCTGCATCAGCTTTCTTGCCAAAACTGAGTGACTTCTCATTTACTTTGCTAAGTTGCTCGGTTGTCGGAAATTGCATATATGGGGCTACAGCCTTTCTTCGTTCAATAAGGAGGGCTTTGTTGTATTTTTCAGCACCTTTGACGGCTTTCTTGTCAAGATTTTTATACAAAGGTTCAAGTCCACCATCGGCTCGCTTAACCACCTTCAAGGCTTCAAGTCCTTTAGGTATTTCGCTAAGAACTTCTTTTGTTACAGTCTTGATAGTTCTCTTAGCAGCGGCTTTTGTCGCAGACTTAGCTTCTTGTTTGAAAAGACGTTTTGCTATGTAAGAAGTTTGAGCTGAAGTTGCTAATGGCATACTACATCCAATTAGTAACGCAATAGTAATAAGCAACTTATTCATAACTTTATGAGTTTAAAGTAATGTAATTATAATATTCCAACATTGGTAAATCGATAACTTGTAAAGCTTTATGATATTCACCTACCAATTCTTCTTGGATTTCAGCTTCAGCCTTACGTTCCGGATCTGCAATAACATAGTTTCCTACCACAAGTTCAACTATCAACAGAAATACGTCCCAATATATTTTTTTGCGTTTGTATTTTTTCTTAACTCGTTCTGCGGCTTCTTTTGCATCTAATGAGTTAAAAGTCAAATTTGCAATACCTTTAGCGATGGTTTTAAGGATCCCGTCACCTTTTTTATATTTAAAATAGATTTTGTCATACTCTTTTCTTTTGGCTTCATTCATCTTTTTATTTACTATCAAAGTGAACACCGCAGCTAATATCACTGAACCTAATATCCACCAGAATAGTTCGCTGGCAAGGTCCTCGAAATCGAGTTGCAAACGATTATAAATAGCATTTTTCGCCCTATCAGAAAGGTCTATTTCAATTTGATCCAGATTAAGATCTGTAAAGCTTTTATATTCCGGTTCAGCGTTGAATAATACTTTTTTTTCTTTTACAATTAGAGATTCGTAAGCTTTAGTTCTGTTTAAATAATAGGCTTTTACCGTTTTATTATTCGCAATTCCGGTTATTAAATCTAAATTTTCTTTTGCAATTTCTTCTTTTGATTTAAACAGATATGTATATACATTCTTTGGTAATGACCATATAGAGTATTTATCTTCAAGCGTTTTGCTGAGAATAGTAGCGAAGTGTTCTTCGACAATATCAGGTAAGCCATTAGAGAAATTCTCGTTACGACCAACAACTATCTCCTCATATTCAGATACAGAAACTTTTTTACCTCTGTGGTTAAATTCATAGTCTGAGGTATCGTCGTAAATATCTTCGACTTCATCCATATCGCCTTCGGCGTAAGCTTCATTGAGCTTGTTTAGGTCTTTTACTAAATCTTCGTCTGCCTCATATACGCCGAAACGAGTTCCGACCAATTTTTCAATGCTTACTTTCAAGCCATGGCTTAGTGAGTCAATTGAGGTGTAACGTGTTAGCAATGTGTCATACGCATTGTTGTATTCCGCTTCATCATATTCCTTAGAACATCCGGCAAATAGAACGGAAATTAGGAGTGTTAGTAATGGAAATGTGTACTTTGTACGTAGCATAATTTGATTTGTTTGGTATTATTTAAAATATTTGTATTTAAAAAGTTTTGTTATCTATTTTCTCGGTTTTGTGGTTGGGTATAAAGCAAGAAAGACGTGAGGCTTTGCCT
>CAYYAA010000020.1:0-25989 GCA_964469875.1 uncultured Bacteroides sp. | reverse complement strand
ACTTTTTTGTTTGACTCTTCACCTCCGAACATAAAAGCGCCTAAAATATCTTTAATTTTGGTGCGAATATCTCCTACAGCAATATCATCAATAGTTTGAAAGACCGTTAACTCACCGTCAAGTAGCGAGGCTTGATTTTGTGCGAAATAGCCAATCTTGACATTGTGACCGAGCGTAAGAGTTCCATCATGGTCTATTTCATTCATGATTGCCTTGACCATAGTTGATTTACCTTCGCCATTCCGCCCGACAAATGCAACTTTCTGACCTCGTTCGATAGTAAAAGTTGCATTACTGAATACAAGATGATCACCATAAGTCTTGCCAACATTTTCGGCAATCACGGGATAGTTACCGGAACGAGGCGCGGGTGGGAACTTGAGGCGTAATGCAGAAGTATCCTCTTCATCAACCTCAATTATATCAAGTTTTTCGAGCATCTTTACGCGAGATTGGACTTGCAACGTTTTGGAATACGTGCCTTTGAAACGCTCAATAAAGTCTTTTGTTTCCTGAATCATCTTTTGCTGCTCTTCATACTGTTTCTGTTGTTGTTGACGGCGTTCTTGTCGAAGTTGAAGATATTGAGAGTATGATACTTTATAGTCATACATCTTACCCATCGTTATCTCTATAGTACGCGTTGTTATATTATCTACAAAAGCACGGTCGTGTGAGATAACAACAACAGCTTTACCTGACTGCATCAGAAAATCTTCGAGCCATTGTATTGACTCAATATCGAGGTGGTTGGTAGGCTCATCAAGCAGAAGAACATCAGGCTTTTGCAGAAGCATTTTTGCAAGTTCTATTCGCATACGCCAACCGCCTGAAAATTCCGAGGTTTGACGATTAAAATCATCACGAGTAAAACCGAGGCCGAGCAATGTCTTTTCAATATCTTCGTCAAAGTGCGTTAAGTCGATAGCATAGAATTTTTCACCTAAAGCTGTTACTTCCTCAATGATATGCATATATTCCTCGCTTTCATAATCCGTACGAGTTTCAAGCTGTTTATTTAGCTCATTAATTTTTGCTTCAGTTTCAAAGATATGAGCAAACGCTTGAGATGCTTCTTCAAAAACAGTTCTCGTATCAGTCGTCAACAAATGCTGTGGCAAGTATGCAATAACAGTATCCGCAGGCGCTGATACTTCGCCACGAGTAGGTTTCCTTACACCGGCAAGAATTTTGAGAAGTGTTGACTTACCTGCGCCATTCTTGCCCATTAAAGCAATACGGTCACTGTCGTTGATTACAAAAGATAAGTCGCTAAAGAGTGTCGTACCTGAAAATTCGACAGTTAGTCCGTTTACGGATAGCATATTATGAAAAGTTTATTTTTGAAATTTGGTTAATAATAAAATAACACCGCCTGACATTAAGTCCAACGGTGTTACAAAGTTAATACATTTATATTATAACTGCAAATGTCGTTGATGGTTACACTTACATCGCAAACGCATTAAATCCGCCATCTACGACAGCGACAGTTCCTGTCACAAACGATGCTGCGTCACTGATAAGATACTGAATAGTGCCACATAATTCTTCAGGCTTACCGAAGCGTTTAAACGGAGTTTGACGAATAACATCAGCGCCTCTTTCTGTCAATGAGCCATCAGGGTTAGTCAATAATGCTCTGTTTTGGTTTGTCAAGAAGAATCCAGGAGCGATGGCATTAACTCGAATAGCTGAGGTGAATTTTGTCGCTACTTCGTTTGCCATAAATGCAGTAAAGTTACTAATGCCTGCTTTAGCAGCTGCATATCCCAATACACGCGTCATAGGGCGGAAAGCTGCCATTGACGAGAAATTGACAATTGCACCTTTGCCAGCTTCTACCATTGGTTTAAGAAACACTTGTGTAGGTATAACTGTACCGGTCAAGTTTAAATTGAGGACCTTTTGAAACTCATCAACTTTGACATCAAAGAATGTCCCTGATGGGGCAATTGTAGCTCCCGGCATATTACCACCTGCTGCATTTAGCAAAGCATCAACCTTGCCGTATTTAGCAAGTATATCTTTACAATTCTGTTCTACAGTTTCGATGTTCATCACATCGGTTACAAGAAATGTAGCTTCACCGCCATCTGCCTTAATCTCACCTACAAGTTTCTCGCCTTCATCTTTACGGCGGCCCATTAACACCACTTTCGCGCCTTGCTGAGCGAGATACTTTCCAATGCAGGCTCCCAACACGCCTGTTCCACCGGTGATTACTACTACTTTATCATTTACTGAAAATAATTCATTCATGAGTATCTGATTTATATATGATTACATATTAATTCTACCTTCTTTAATTTCACGGTCAACAGTTGCCATTACGCCTTCAACTTGACCGAGAGCAAGCATTCGGCCATGGAAGGAATAACCGGCATTATAACCCATTTTCTCATCGCCAAGCATCAATGGCGCATGGTCAACACGCATCGGCAATCCCGGCTTAATGCTTTCAAATATGCGTACGAGCTGGATTATGTCAGCACGACCGCCACCGAGGTGGGGAGCTTCTTTAAAATCACCATTTGGCATTACCTGACAGCTACGAAGATGTACAAACCATGTCCTATCAGCATATTTTTTAGCCAATGCTGTAACATCATTATGAGAACCGGAACTAAGAGAACCGGCACAAAACGTTAAACCATTGTGTTTATCGGGTACGGCGTCAAGGAACCATTGAATATCATCATCGCATGTAACAATGCGAGGCAGCCCAAGTATTTGCAATGGCGGATCATCCGGGTGTACACACATATTGATGTCATACTCATTACATACCGGCATAATAGCCTCAAGGAAATATTTCATATTTTCACGAAGTTGAGACCTATCAATACCATCGTAGAGTGACAATAGTTCCCTGAATTTTTCAACCGGTTTAAGTTCATTCTCAGAGATATTTCCATTAACAAAACCTTGTGTCTTAACGATAATATTCTCAATTAGCTTTTTCTCACCTTCGGCAGTCACATTGGCAGCAATCTCATCCATACGAATAAGCGTAGCTTCGTCCCAATCTTTGCGCGCATCTTTTCGCTTCAAGATGTTTATATCGAAATATGCAAACTCTGCTCTATTAAAGTAGAGATTAGATGTTCCATTATCATTCGGATATTCAAGATCTGTACGAGCCCAATCGAGAACCGGCATAAAATTGTAACATACAGTTTTTACACCAGCCTTACCCAAATTTCTTAAACTGACAATATAGTTTTCTATCAGTTTATCTCTGTTTTTACCGGCATATTTAATCTCCTCGGAGACTGGAAGGCTTTCAACAACGCTCCAGCGCATACCATGACTCTTAATGAGATTTACGATTTTCATTATTTCATCATAAGACCAAATCTCACCATTAGGAATATGGTGAAGGGCAGTAACGATCCCTTCAACGCCGATCTGACGGAGCATATCAAGCGTAATTTTGTCATTAGGACCGAACCATCGCCAAGTTTTTTCCATCATGTTTTTTACGATATTTTATGAGTTAAGTTTTCAGTAATACAAAAGTATAAAAAAGAATTTAGACTTAGATTAAACGTCAAAAAATTAATTACAAATTGGCAAAATAATACAAGTCTAAGCGGGATCAACATCGTAGTATAGTGTAAGTGCTCGCATTGTTGGCGAAGCGTGCATCTCAATATAGAGTTCACGCAAAATTTGCTTAACACGCGACATTGAAGCATTAATCTCTAATTTTAGCATAATCTTGCGGATGTAAAGCGACTGAATACGATTTACAGAAGGTTCATCGGGACCTGATACACGATTTCCAAGTAAGATACGCAGTCTATTGGCATATTCCGTAGCCATTTGGGCCACAACAGCTTGATCACGGTGTTTAATATAAATATTGATAATGCGCGTAAAAGGTGGATAGTTGAAGGCCTCACGCTCTGCTATTTCATGTTCATAAAAGCCATTATAATCATGCTGTTGTACATACTGAATAACAGGATGTTGTGGCTTGTGAGTTTGGATTAATACTCGCCCCTCACCCGTACGACGTCCTGCTCGACCGGAAACTTGCTCAAGCATATTAAACGCGCGTTCTGCGGAGCGGAAATCAGGTATATTGATTATTGTA
Organism: uncultured Bacteroides sp.; assembly: GCA_964469875.1. Lineage (GTDB taxonomy): Bacteria > Bacteroidota > Bacteroidia > Bacteroidales > Muribaculaceae > CAG-873. Next base: position 21,887 of record CAYYAA010000020.1, on the reverse strand, counting down.
TCTGCGTTTATAATACCGACAAGTGAAACGTCACTAAAGTCGAGACCTTTAGTGACCATTTGTGTTCCAATAAGAATATCAGCCTTGTGTTGTGAAAAGTCATCAATAATGCGATCATAGCTCTCGCGATTACGAGTCGTATCTAAATCCATTCTCAAAATACGCGCATCTGAAAATTGTTCTGCAATATCTTCCTCAAGGCGTTCTGTTCCATATCCAACAATTTCTATAGTTGGTTCATGGCATGACGGACAAGTTCTTGGTACAGGATATGTCGCGCCACAATAATGACACACAAATGCTTCAGGATGACGATGATAGGTCAACGACACATCGCAATTATCACATTTAGGTACGAATTGACAGAGCTTACATCGACCAAACGGTGAATAACCTCGACGATTATGAAATAGTATGACTTGTTTATTATCTGCAATTGCCTGATGTGCTGTATTTGTCAATACTTTTGCAAAAGAGCCATCTACTGCATTACGCCTACGTTCAATTGCCATATCAACAACATCTATACTTGGAAGTTTCACACCGGCATAACGTTCACTTAGTGTTACAAGTGAATATTTGCCATGTAACGCTTTATAATATGTCTCAATAGACGGCGTTGCACTACCCAATAATGTTTTTGCTCCATGCATTGAAGCAAGCATAATAGCACAATCTCTGGCATTGTAACGCGGAGCCGGGTCAAACTGTTTATAACTTGGCTCATGTTCCTCATCAATAATAATCAAGCCAAGTTTTGCAAAAGGCAAAAAAATTGCTGAACGTGCACCAATAATAACTAATGGCTCTGACGAATTTAACAACCTACGCCAGATATCTACTCGTTCATTATCTGAGAATTTAGAGTGATAAATCATAACCTTATTCCCAAATACACGCTGTAATCGTTGTGTAAGTTGCGTTGTCAATGCTATCTCCGGGACAAGGAATAATGCTTGATTACCATCATTTAGAACACGGTCTATCAAGTGAATGTACAATTCAGTTTTACCACTTGAAGTAACGCCATGCAACAATGTTACATTTCCGGTTAAAAAGCTATGGTGTATTTCACTTAAGGCATTTTGTTGCGCAAAAGATAACACAGGTAATTCACCACCAACAGTACCGGAATACGTAAACCGAGACTGCTCTTTAGTATATATTTTACAGAGACCTTTCTTTGAGAGAGCTTGTACAATAGTCCATGTCAACCCTGTCCTTTCTAATAAAGCTTCACGAGAGACTTCTTTTAGGCTATCAACACTTGGTTTATTAAATTCTGACATCGCAAGTAATGCGAGTAATACAGTTTCTTGCTTTCTTGCACCTTTTACAGCCGCAAAAGCAGCTGCAAGATCGCCCGGACTATGGCGCGGAATTGATGGTTTAACATATGTCTTGCGCACAGCGCGATAGCGCTCAACAAGTTTTTCTGAAACAATAATAGCCTCACAATCGAGCAATCGTGTAATTATTGCAGTAGACGCACCGATATTACATTCTTTCTCGATAGTTTTGGTTGACATTTTCCCCTTTTCTCTGAGTTTAGCCAGTAGGAGCTGCTCCTTTTCATTAAGAGATGCGATGACTTCATCAGAAACATCAGGATTGAATTCTACAACAGTTTCACTCTCGACCTTCAACCCGGCAGGTAGCGCTGCCTTATAAACATCACCAATAGGACAAAGGTAATAGTCTGCAATCCAACGCCAAAACTTTAACTGAGGATGTCTCACGATTGGAGTAGCATCAAGCATCATTGCTACTTCTTTAATACCGGCAGCCTTTGGCTTAATTGGTGTCACATTGTCAACAATCGCCGTGTAATATTTTTTCGCGCCAAAAGGCACAATTAGGCGATATCCTGGCTTAACTCGATTTTCAAGCTCAGCGGGTATAAGGTAACTAAATGTACCATCCAAAGGCAATGGTAATATTACTTCAGCGTAAAGAGACATTGTTTAAATAATTATTCTATGATCAAACTATCACGGAGCATAGTTTCAGCTGCCTCAATATAGCTGTCAGCAGCGTGGACATAACCAGCCGCACGAAGTTGTGATTCACGAGAACGAATGAAAAGAATTGCGTCCTCGCGTTCCATAGATTGAGACGGAGCCTTAATTACTTTGAGAGCATCAGCTTTTCCACAATCTGCTGCCTCAGAGATAGCTTTCGGCGAATCCGGATCTTCTTTCCCGCTACCGCAGGCACAGAAAGCTACTATAGACGATAATATAGTAAATAATAATAGATTGCGCATTTTATAACAAAATAATAGCGAGTTTAGCACAAGCCTCTGCGTCAGCTAAGGCATTATGATGATTATTAAATGGAATACCAAAGAAGTAGCAAAGGACAGGCAGAGATTTTGACGGACACATCTCTTTTGGTATTTTACTTCTTGCCGCTCTGAGCGTACATTTAAAAGGTTCGACAGGAGGATTAAGGCGGTACACCTTACAAGCCTCATTTATGCAACGATTATCAAATGACGCATTATGAGCCACCAAAGGTAGTGTGCCAATCCAGTCACTAAAATCCTGCCATACTTTATCAAAAGTTGGCGCAGAATCTGTATCTTCAGCAGTTATACCATGTACACGTACACAGAAGTGTGAATACCAATTTGGCTCAGGGCATACCAAAGCATATTTGGTATCCACAATAGCGCCATCAATCACCTTAACTGCACCTATAGAGCAAATGCTTGAGGCATTCTGATTAGCCGTTTCAACATCAATAGCGACAAAAGAATCCATAACTACTTAGTTTGATCTATTAGTTCTGCCGCACGATGAGCAACACGCTCCATAAGCCAGCGAGGTGTTGACGTTGCGCCACAAATGCCAATTGTCTCTTTCCCGTCAAGCCATGCCTTCTCTAATTCTGAAGCATTAGCTATCAAGTACGTGTGACTATTCACCTCAAGACATTGATTAAACAAGATCTTGCCATTACTACTTTTTTTACCGGCTACAAACAAAACCACATCATGTTCAGCGGCAAATTCTCGAAGATTGTTAACGCGATTCGCCACTTGGCGACAAATAGTATCGTAAGATTCAAAGTGGCATGAGTCTGACTTACGACGTTCAATTTCATCTATAATCATTCTGAAACCTTCAAGCGACTTTGTCGTCTGAGAATACAGCGCAATATCTCTGTTGAAATCAATAGCATTAAGGCCATCAATATCTTCAACGACAATAGCCTCGCCACCGGTTTGACCGACAAGACCGTTGACCTCAGCATGACCGAGTTTGCCATAAATTACAATTTGTGGGTGTTCCTCTGTCGGTTGAGATGAATCAATGTATGCCTCTTTAATACGTTGTTGCAGACGTAGAACCACCGGACAAGTTGCATCAATAATCTCAATGTTGTTACGTTTTGCCATTTCGTAAGTTGATGGTGGTTCACCATGAGCACGCAGCAGCACCTTAACATTATGCAATTCTGCCATTTCTTCATGAGTAATAGTGCGCAGACCTTTTTCTTGCAAGCGTTCTACTTCGTCACTATTATGCACAATATCTCCGAGACAATATAATTTACCGCTCTCAGATAGAGCTTTTTCGGCTTTTCTTATTGCTGTTACGACGCCAAAACAAAAGCCGGATTCGTTGTCAATCTCAATTGTTGCCATTACCTATTAATTGCTTCGGTGTACCTATCAAAGAGCCATTTATCTTGCTCATCAATTGTCATAGTCGAATTATCAAGAGCAATAGCATCATCAGCTTTACGCAATGGACTTTCTATGCGAGTACGGTCAATAGTATCTCTATGAACGACGTTAGCTAATACCTCTTCAAAAGTTACAGTAGAGCCTTTTGAAACGAGCTCGCTAAAACGTCTTTGTGCACGAGTTTGAGCTGAAGCATCAACAAAAATTTTAAGTTCTGCGTCAGGAAATACGGTTGTGCCTATATCACGACCGTCCATAACAATGCCTTTTTCACTACCCAATGATTGTTGCATATCGACAAGTGCGTGGCGCACCTCAGCAATTGCAGACACTGGAGATACAACATTTGAGACACGTAACTGGCGTATTTCATGCTCAACATCCTTATCATTCAGCAATGTGTGCTGCGTGCCATCATCATTTGGTTTAAAATCAATTTTGATGTCCGGCAAAGCTGCGATAATCGCATTGCTATCGACCTCTGTATCAGATTTAATCATGCCATGTTCAAGCGCATACAAAGTCACAGCACGATACATTGCACCTGAGTCTATATAGCGATAACCAATTTTGGAAGCTAAACGACGAGCCATAGTGCTTTTCCCTGATGATGAATAGCCATCAATGGCAATTATAATTCTATTTGTAGACATAATATGTTACTATCTGATTAAATCGTTTATATTACAAGAAAGATTGAGCATCAATGAAGTTGCGCCGGTGTGAGGCTGCGAAAGTGCTATTCCAACGCCAAAGTCACTTACTTTGATACCTCCTGCCAATGAAAATCCTGACAACATCTTACGCTGATATGTATTCATATCAGTGCGAGTCTTATAGTTATAACCAATACCAAGATAAAAGTTAGGATTGGAAATTAAATCAGCACTAAACACGAGGTGGCGAAAAAGATTTGATGAAAATGTATCTTTGACTACAGCTTCAGATGACGTCGTACCATCTCCATTATCCGTATAGGGAAGATGCCACTTAGTTAGATTCCATGCTGTAACGGAGAATCTTATAGGCAATGTTCCGAATGTTTTTGATATGCCAAGACGTACATCTATAGGGAGCCTATCATAAGCATCCGTGAACCGCTTTATCTGACCACCCAGGTTAGCAACTACAGCCGACATTGATAAATCCGTTTCAGAATTATAGTAATTAATACCTAAATCTGTAGCAACAGCTACAGCAGAATATTCAGCATAACTACTATATAATAACTTCACATCAACACCTCCGCGTAAGTACTCATTAATATCATGAGAATAAGCTAAACTGAAAGCTAAGTCGTGGGGAGAAAAATCACCTACAATTGTGCCGTCAGCAAGTGTCTCTTTCATAGAGCCATAGCCAAAATACCTTATTCCGGCAGCCCATGCCCCATGTTCTCCCGCAGAATGGCCATATTTGAGGCCTGCAAAATTAGAGCTTCCAATATAGCTCATATAGTGAAGAGCAAAATCTCCACTCATTTCGTTTCCTAATAAGGCAGGATTCTGGTCGGTTACTGATATATCATCATCAACTAAAGAGATATTTACGCCACCAAGGCCATAAACTTTTGATGATGATGTAATATCTAAGAAGTTGTACGCAGTCGAGCCATCTTGAGCCCATATAGGCACAAGACAGACAGACAACAAGCCTGTTATTATATGTCTTTTGATATTTTGTCTAATTGGCATATTAGCTATGATTGACGCCCGGTTAAAAGCGTTAGCAAAGTTACAAATTATTCTTTAATAACGGAGTCAATGGGCGGATATTATATTTATATGAGATAAATGTTGTTGACAATTTACAACACCATATAGTCATACTCCATTACTGCGGCAATTGCTGCACCATCATTGTCAAGCATAATTTTGAGTGGATAAAAATTAAACGCTTATAGCATTTATGGCATATTCGAGAGAATTTTTCAAAAAAAGTCGGTTGTAAATAAAAAAAATTTTGAAGTTACAATTTTATTATCTACTTTTGAGCCGTGAAAGAAGTAGACAATCTAATGCCGACTTTTATTAACACTTAAAGATAATACTAATCCTTAACTATACCGTTTAAAAAAATGGATGAAATCAAGAAAACCTGCCTCCATGAGCAACACGTTAGCTTAGGAGCGCAAATGTCACCATTCGGCGGCTTTGATATGCCGATCGTTTACAGTGATATTGCTGAAGAGCATAAAGCAGTTCGTTCTGCTTGTGGTGTATTCGATGTTTCTCACATGGGCGAAGTTCGCGTAACAGGTGCAGAGGCTGAGAAATTTGTAAATTACATCTTCACCAATGACATCATCGGTGCAGAACCGGGTAAGATTTATTATGGCATGATGTTGCACCCAACAGGTGGAGTTGTCGATGACTTGTTGGTTTACAAATGTAACGACCATGAATTCTTCCTTGTAATTAATGCTGCAAATATTGACAAAGACGTAGCATGGATTCGTCAAAATGCCGCGAAGTTTGATGTCGTTGTCGCTCACGAAAGTGAACAATGGGGACAACTTGCAATCCAAGGACCTAATGCAGAAAAGATAATGCTGCAAGTGCTTGGATTGGACGGATCAGACTTAACGTTCTATACATTTAAGGATGTTGTGGTTAATGGCGTAAAAGTTATCGTCAGCCGTACAGGATATACCGGTGAAGACGGTTTTGAGGTTTATGCTCCAACTGCTAACACCGTTGAAATGTGGAATAAGCTAATTACTGCCGGCGTAACGCCATGTGGCTTAGGATGTCGTGACACATTACGTTTTGAAGCTGGCTTGCCTCTTTATGGCGATGAATTGTCTGATGAAATTACGCCTCTTGAAGCTGGTCTCGGTATGTTTGTAAAACTTGACAAACCGGAATTTATCGGGCGCGAAGCTCTCATCGAACAGAAAGCCCAAGGATTGAAGCGCAAACTCGTAGGTCTTGATATTGATACCGCAGCTCCGGCACGCCACGGCTATAACGTACTTGACCCTGATGGTAATATTATCGGTCAGATCACTACGGGCTACCGTTCAATAAGCCTTGATAAATCAATTGCTATGGCATTGATTGACGCAAACTTCGGCAAACTTGACACCAAAGTACAAGTTCAAATCCGCCGCAAAGTTTACCCTGCAACGGTTATCAAAAAACGCTTCTATACACCGAACTATAAAAAATAAACTAACAACTTATACCTTTTTAACTATGAGCAAATTATATTATTCTCCTACTCACGAATATGTAAATGTTGACGGTAACGTAGCTACCATTGGCGTATCTCCTTACGCAGCAAAGCAACTTGGCAATGTTGTATTCGTTGATATGCCTGATGTTGACGACGAATTGGCAGCCGGTGAAGAATTCGGCGCTATCGAAAGTGTAAAGGCTGCAAGCGACCTGTTCTCACCAGTTAGTGGTACTGTCGTTGAAATTAACGAAAACCTCGTTGACAATCCTAACTTAATCAATAAGGATGCTCTCGAGAACTGGATTGTAAAAGTTGAACTTTCTGATCCCGCAGAGCTCGAAAGTCTTCTCGACCAAGCAGCATATGATAAACTCTGTGCTGAAGAACACTAATAAATCACACTGAAGATTTATGACACATCAATATTTGCCTCACACCGACTCAGACATTAAAACGATGCTAAGCCGGTGTGGCGCAACTTCTCTGGAAGATTTATATGTAGATGTTCCGGCTGAGTTGCGTTTGAAGCACGCATACAATCTGCCCAAATCAATGAGCGAAATTGAATTGCGTCGCTACTTTGAAGAGGTTGCAAGTAAAAACCGTGAACTTGTATGCTTTGCCGGCGGTGGCTTTTACGACCATTACACACCGGCAGTTATTCCGGCTATAATCTCTCGTTCTGAGTTTTCAACTGCTTACACTCCATATCAACCTGAAGTATCACAAGGCACACTCCAATACATCTTTGAATATCAGTCAATGATGGCTGAATTGACAGGGCTTGATGTTAGCAACGCATCAATGTACGATGGTGCTACTGCTACAGCAGAAGCAATGATGCTTGCTGTTAACGCCGCAAAACGTCGTCGCAAAGTATTGATCTCTCAAACAATCAGTCCTAATGTTCTTGATGTTGTAAAGACTTATGCACACTATCACGACATAGATCTCGAAATCATTCCAGAATATAATGGCATTACTTGTCGAAAGACATTTGAAGAAAAGATAGTCTGTGGAGATGTTGCAGCAGTTATTGTTGCAGCGCCGAACTACTATGGTATTGTGGAAGATTATAGTGGCTGGGGCGAGCTTTGCCACAATAACAAAGCACTTTTTATCATGAATGCACAAGCATCAACACTCGCCGCGATTCGTACACCGGGAGAGTGGGGGGCTGATGTAGCTGTAGGCGATGCTCAATCATTAGGTATGCCGTTAAACTATGGCGGTCCATACCTGGGTTATATGACTGTAAAGAAGGAGCTAATGCGTAAGTTACCAGGTCGTATCGTTGGTAAGACACACGATGCAAGCGGGAAACGTGCATTCGTTTTAACTCTTCAAGCTCGCGAGCAACACATACGCCGTGAAAAAGCCACATCTAACATATGTTCAAATCAAGGACTGATGGCTCTACACACCGCAGTATATTTATCTTTGATGGGGCGCGAAGGTATGCGTAAAGTCAATGAGTTAAGTTATGGTGGTGCGCACTACCTTGCTGAACAGTTAGTTGCAACAGGTAAAATGCGAATTACATGGCAAGGGCATCCATATTTTAACGAAGTCACTATGACTTTGACAGACGGCCTCACAGCCGACACACTTCTCGCAGCAGCCGCTAAGGAGGGCATCCTCGCAGGCGTTAAACTTGATGACAAACACATCATTATCGCCGTAACAGAGATGCAATCTCGTGATGATATCAATCGTTATGTCTCACTCGTTAAAACACTCTGATACAATGAATAAAGATTTATACGATAAACTTATATTCGAATATTCGCATCCGGGTCGCGTAGGTTTTAGTCTACCAGATGAGCAATATCAGCATAGTTTTAGCGAGATGCCTGCTGAATTATTGCGTAAAGAAGAAGCAGCCTTACCGGAAGTTGACGAGCCTACAGTTGTTCGCCACTATACTAATCAATCGACTAATAATTTCGGCGTTGATACAGGATTTTATCCATTGGGGTCTTGCACGATGAAATACAATCCTAAGATTAACGAAGAATTAGCATCAGACCGCACTGTAAGCCACATACACCCATTACAACCGGCGTCAACCGCGCAAGGCGTTTTGGAGCTCTACTGGCAACTTCAACGCTCATTGAGCGAGATTGGTGGCATGAGCGAATTTACGCTAAATCCATTTGCCGGTGCACACGGTGAATTAACCGGTCTATTAGTTATCCGTGCATACCACGCATCTCGCGGCGACATAGCACGTCGTAAAGTGATTGTCCCAGACTCTGCACACGGCACAAACCCTGCCAGCGCTTGTGTTGCAGGATTTACAATCGTTGAAGTTAAGAGTCTCGGCGACGGCACTATTGACCTCGAAGACTTAAAATCGAAACTTGATGATACTGTAGCAGCTATCATGATGACCAATCCAAACACCGTAGGTATGTTTGAAAAGCATATACCTCAGATAGCCAAGATGGTACATGATGCAGGTGCATTATTATATTATGATGGTGCTAACCTCAACCCTATGTTGGGCATTGCACGTCCCGGAGATATGGGATTTGACGTTATGCACATCAACTTACACAAGACATTTTCAACGCCTCACGGAGGTGGTGGACCCGGAGCAGGACCTGTTGGTGTAAGAGCCGGTCTCGAACAATTTTTACCGAATCCACACGTCATTCGCCGTGAAGACGGAACATTTGATCTTGAATGTCGTGACACAGCCCTCGGACGTATCTCTACATGGTTGGGCAACTACACTGTATTCATCAAAGCATTAGCATACATACGCAGTCTCGGTTCAGAAGGATTAATGAAAGTCGGCAAATTGGCATCTCTGAATGCCAATTACATCATGCACTCACTTTCTGATTTGTACTTACAACCTATTCCCGGTCCATGTAAACACGAATTTGTCTTTGACGGTCTGAAAGATAAATCAACCGGAGTAACAACACTCAATATAGCCAAACGCTTGCTTGATATGGGTTACCACGCTCCTACAATTTATTTCCCATTGCTTTTCCATGAATCTCTCATGATCGAACCGACCGAATCTGAAAGTCTGGAAACCCTCGACAGCTTCATTTCTGCAATGCGCGCAATCGCTATTGAGGCAGCTAATGAGCCTGAAAAGGTTAAAAACGCTCCTTTGACGACGCCAATTCAGCATCCTGATGAAACTGAGGCTGCAATTCATCCCTTATTGACATGGAAACAACTGTCAGAGAATTAGACGCTATAGTTATCGGCGCAGGCCCCGGCGGTTATGAAACCGCCGAGCGTCTTGCTGCTGAAGGTCGCAAGACAGCATTAATTGAGCGCGATAGTCTTGGTGGCACTTGTCTCAATAGAGGTTGTATACCGACAAAATGTTTGTGCGCAACAGCTAATGCTATGCTTATGGCAAAACGCGCAGCCGAATACGGCATTGAGATTTCAGGCGATATCCGACTTAATTATGGCGTAGCCTATGAGCGTATGCAGAAAGTTATTGCCGGGTTGCAAGATGGCGTTAAAGCAGCTTTAAAGGATGTTGAAGTCATTACAGGCACTGCTCGACTCGCAGCTGATCGCAAGGTCATTGTCGGAGACCAAGTTTTAACTGCAAAACAAATTATAATTGCTACAGGTTCTCAGCCTGCACGACTTCGCATTGAAGGTGCAGAACTTGCTCAAACGAGCGATGACTTTTTAAAGACAGACAAGTTACCTGCAAGCGTTGCAGTAATCGGTGGTGGCGTTATCGGTATAGAATTTGCATCTATTCTTGCTGCATTTGGCGTTGAAGTTACTGTTATCGAATTCTGCAAAGAAATATTACCTCCATTTGATACAGAAATTGCCAAGAGATTACGCACATATCTAACTCGTCGTGGCATTAAGATTATAACCGGAGCGGCAGTTAAAGCTATCAAACCGGGATTTGAAGTCATTTACGAAGGAAAGAAAGGCAATGTTAGCGTAACTGCCGAACAAGTAATAATGGCAGTCGGACGTCGTCCGGTTCTTCCTGAAGGCTTGTCAGATGCAGGTGTAGAACTTACTGAACGTGGATATATCAAAGTAAATCCATTGATGGAAACCACATCCCCCGGCATCTATGCAATCGGCGATGTTAATGGTAAATGTATGCTTGCACATGCAGCATCAGCCCAAGGCCGCGTTGCTATGGGTGTGGACGTTGCTCTTGAACTTGTTCCTTCTGTAGTATTCTCTGTTCCGGAAGCCGCTATGGTAGGTTTGACTGAAGCTCAATGCGAAGCCGAGAATGTAGAATATGCTGTTGCCAAGACTATGTACGGCGTAAATGGCAAGGCTCATGCTATGGGTGAAACAGATGGCATTGTAAAGATAATCTACTCAACAAAAACACGATGTATCCTCGGCGTTCACGTTGTAGGCGAACATGCAGCCGACCTCGCAGCTGAAGCATATCAATTAATCCACAACCTTAACACCGTTGATGAGGTACGTGACGAAATGATTCATGCGCACCCAACGCTTTCTGAACTAATAGTGATGGCTCTCGCCAACGCTAAATAATCCTCAGAATTTTATCAAAATGGAGCATATAACACAATGATAAAATGTTATATGCTCCATTTATTTTCATTAATCGTTGTTGAGATACGATATATGAGAAATAATCAGTAACTTTGCAATAATACAAAACAGAACTATATAGCAATGAAAACATTACAGCATATCGCTCTAATACTTATATCTATTGGTTATTCGTTGTCGGCTAATGCTATTAACTACGTTGTGAGAGGCAAAATTGACGGCGCTGACAACAAGTATGTCTATGCTTTTGATTACGATAGGAAAGCTGTAATAGATTCGGCTAAAGTCATTGATGGACAATTTGAATTAGCAGGGCATTATGATAACAAAGCATTTGTACTCATTAGATGTGAACGTGCGTATTCCAATGCCATTCTTGATACTTTGGCTATTGTTGATTTTGAAACGCATTTACCACAAGCCGGTACTGAATTGAATATACATGCGCAACATTTCATGAACGAGGATTTGATTTTCCATGATGATATGGCAAGATTGACCAATCACTTGAAATCACAGGGAGTGAGTGAAGATGAATTTAAAACAGCATATCATCAATTGTACGATACATATCGCCCTAAGATGTTAGAACTTTATAAAACAACTATTAAGAACAACCCTAACGGATTAGGCGTCGCAGCTATAATGTCTTTGAAAGGTCTAATGGATTTGACTGCCGATGAATGGAATGATACCTACGACTTGTTTCCTGAAGAACTTAAGTCTACACGCATTGCCCAAGAGCTTTATAACAAATTTGAAATGATTAACGCTTCAAAGGTCGGTATGCCGATGATTGATTTCGAAGTTAAAACAGTTGAAGGAGCTACCGCAAAATTATCTGACTATGTCGGGAAAGGTAAATATATATTGCTTGATTTCTGGGGCAAGAGTTGCGGACCATGCCTCGAAGAAGCTGAGCATGTGTTAACGCCGTTATATCAAGATACGAAAGATAACGCAAAGTTCGAAATAATAAGCGTGAACATTTGGGATACGTCTGAGTCAGCACTAAAATATCTAAGTTCGCATCCATATCCGTGGCGACAGCTTATTGGTGCAGGACGCGAACCAATGCGACTTTACGGATTTGATTACTTACCTATGATAATTTTATTTTCACCTGAAGGTACAATTCTCGCACGCGATTTGCGTGGCAATGATTTGATTAAAGCTACAGAATCATATCTGACTAAATAAATTATGTAAATGAGAAAATTTTATATTACAATTAGTTTGACAATATTGTGTCTAAATTACATGACAGCTCAACATATTGTGTGCCATATTACCGGTACAACGACAGACCCGGAAACAAAAAATATTACGCTTTATGAATTAGGTCAATACCCCATGGTGGATGATGGCATAAATATTCCGGTAGTAGATGGTAAGTTCCACTATGATATTAATAGCGATTTCATCAAGATGATGGAATTAATGCCAGATAATCAACAGAAAATCGGCACAGAAAAACTTTTAATAGTTGAGAATCAAAATCTAAATATCAAATTGGGCTTATCACAAGATGACATGGAGCTTGAAGGTGATGGTGCTGAGACTTTGATGATGAACAGATGTTTATCTGATGTAGATTCTAAATACGAGTCACAAAAATTGGCTCTTATAGCTAAACGCGACTCTCTTACGAAAATTCTACAAGCCGAAACATCAGAATTGACTAAAGACGAGAAACGAAAATACTTCAAAGAGCTATCATCTCCACATAGTAAAAATCCACATGCTGCGAAGAGTATGGAAATAAATGATGCTTCGCTTGAACTTATAAAGCAAATGCTGATAGCAAAAATAGATTGGCTCAAAGACAATCCATGTATCTACGGCCTGTTTAATGCGTATTATAATGTATTATCGCTCAAACATGATGAGATGCGAGACGTAGATGCTCATAATATCGAGGTATATGATAGCGTTTATAGTCAACGATATATCAACCACCCATATCACAAAAAGATTAGCTCAGCTTTATCGGCTCGACAAATTCAAATAGGCAACAAATACATAGACTACAATGTTCGATATACAGATGGCTCACTATGCAATGTTTCTTCGCTTTTCTCCGGCAAGATAATTTACATAGATTTGTGGTCATCAATGTGTTGGTCTTGTAGACGTGACTCAAAAATGTTAATTCCTATTTATGAGAAATATAAAGACAGAGGTTTTCAGGTGATAGGCATCGCCAGAGAAGATAACGCAGAATCAATGGCAAAAGCCATAAAAAATGATGGTTACACATGGCTTAACCTTTTAGAATTAAATGACGAGAACAGCATTTGGGAGAAGCATAACATTAGCGAATCTCTCGGTGGTGGATACCTTATTGATGATAAAGGTTATATCATTGCTGTGAAACCAAAGCCTGAAGAATTAGAGCGAATATTGATTGAACGTCTTGGAGAATAGACATTTGGCGAAACGCACATAAAAGGCTGTCAAGTTTGTGATTGACAGCCTTTTATTGTATAAGTTATGCGAATTTATAATGAGAATGGGTCGTATGTTGACCATTCGGTGCTTTTGTCTTCTATTTTTGCTCTGATTTCTTTTGCTATACTGAAAAGGCCTTTGTAGTGGGCAACAATGTCGAGCGAAATTGGCATATCAGCAATCTTGACTTTATCAATCTCATCGAGATATTTGAGCGCTTCGTCAAATGCTCCTCGTTTAGCAAGAACAACAGCGTAGAATATCAGAATGTTGATGGCATGATCTGTCATCGTCATTGACGGAATCTTTTTGTAGCCTTTTTTGAGCAACTTTTCGCAACGGTCTAATCTGCCGGCTCGATATGCAGCAAGGTATTGCAATGTGGGGTCGGGTAGGCCCATGGCGGTGGCTTTATTGAACTGTTTAATTGCTTCGTCAGCCTCCTTGTATGCGCCTTCACTCATTAAGAAAAGCACCATCGACATCCATTGAGCGGGGTCTAAGTCTTCTTCCGGATCAATAAAATCGAGGTATTCTTTTAATATTATTGATGCGCTGCCGACATGAAGTCTAAGGGCATCACAAACCATAAACAAGTCTTTTGGGAAGTCCTCAAGAGTCTCCTTAATATGTTCTTTGAGTTTGACACGCTTGCCTGCTTTTTCATACATCAATGTCACAATACGAGCTGTAATCGGATTGTGATTGACCGTGTTATATGACTTTAAAAGATATTCGAGAGCAATTTCTTCTCCTTTGAGCTCCCGGATAATATTGACCTGCAATATTTGAGCATCAGCATCATCGGGGTTTAAAGCAAGGCTATATTCGATGGCTTGATTTGCTGCTTGATAGTTCTCAAGGTTTAGTTGAACACTCGCCAACATCATCCAGTATGCAGCTGAGAACGGTTCGAGCTCAACAAGTTTATCCAACATCTTGACTTCGTCAACAAAACGGACTTCTCGTTCAAACAACATTGCAGCCTCAAAGTAGAGTATCGGTTGATACGAAACTTTTGAGAGTATTTTGTCAAAATTTTTTATGAGCCAATCAGTCACATTACGTTCTTCGACAGTCTTGATGAGTTGTACAACCTCCTCGTCATTGAATGTGTCAAACTGGTCAATCAAGTAGTCGAAATCTTTGGTCTCATCAAGTGTGATTTTGCAGCAGTCAATGCGACGCAACTTCATAATCTGCCACATAGCACCTTCATGACTGTCATTGTCGAGAAGGAAACTTAAAGATTCCTCACCCTCGAAGTCATCGTAGTATATTGCTCTGCGTTCGAGCAAGACCTCACTATCAGGGTAAAGTCTTGCACCAAGCATTAGCACTTCACAACGAATATAATCGTCTTCCAAATCACCGGCAAAATCAAAAATTGTAACAAGGTCATCTTCATCAAAGAAACGCTCTGAGATAGGACGCTTCAATGACTCACGAAATTGCTGCAATAATTCTTGGCGTTTGTCGGGTTGTTGCATATATATTGATTATTAATTCGTCTTTTTTTGAACTTTTTCCCAAGTGTCTTTCAATGCAATTGTGCGATTGAAAATTAAATTGTCATCTTTTGAGTCGTAATCAGGCGTAAAATATCCAATACGTTGGAATTGGAATTTTTCACCTTGACGTGCATTCTCTTTAATGAAAGGTTCAACCTTTACACCTTTAACTACGCGCAATGACTCAGGATTGAGCATCTCACGGAAATCGCGCTCTGTTTCAGCTGCCGGATTCTCAACATCAAACAAGCGGTCATAGATGCGAACTTCAGCATCATACGCTTGTGCTGCAGATACCCAATGAAGTGTACCTTTGACTTTACGAGAAGCTCCGGGCATGCCTGAGAGAGTCTCTGGATCGTATGTACAGTGTATTTCAGAGATGTTACCATCTTCATCTTTTATAGCCTCAGTACATTGGATAATGTAAGCACCTTTCAAGCGTACTTCAGCTCCGGGAGCGAGACGGAAGAATTTCTTAGGAGGATTCTCCATAAAATCTTCTCGTTCGATATATATTTCACGAGAGAACGGCATTTCGTGAACACCGCTACCTTCTTGTTCCGGATTGTTTTCCATTGTCACCGTTTCAACTTTGCCTTCCGGATAGTTGGTGATAACAAGTTTAACCGGATTAATAACCGCCATTACACGAGTAGCAATGCGGTTAAGATCTTCGCGAACAGCATGTTCAAGCAAGCCTACACTATTTAGTGCTTCGTATTTTGTATAACCAATGGTATTGATAAAGTTACGTATTGATTGCGGAGTGTAACCTCGACGACGCATACCTGAAATGGTCGGCATACGAGGATCATCCCATCCTGCGACAAGACCTTCCTTGACGAGTTGGAGCAGCTTGCGCTTACTCATAACAGTATAGGTCAAGTTTAGACGGTTAAATTCTATCTGACGGGGGCAGTAACTTTCATCGGCAAGTTCCTTAACGAAGTACTCATATAGCGGACGGTGAGGCACAAATTCGAGAGTACATATGGAGTGGGTGACACCTTCAAAATAGTCACTCTGACCGTGTGCAAAGTCATACATAGGATATACCTTCCACGTAGTACCGGTGCGGTGGTGGGGATGCTTGATGATGCGGTACATAATCGGATCACGGAAGTGCATATTTGATGATGCCATATCAATCTTTGCACGCAATACGCGAGAGCCTTCTTCAAATTCTCCTGCATTCATTCTCATAAAGAGATCAAGATTCTCCTCTACAGAGCGATTGCGGTAAGGGCTATTGATACCGGGCGTTGTTGTTGAGCCTTTTTGAGCTGCGATTTCTTCAGAAGTTTGGTCATCAACATAAGCCTTACCTTCTTTAATTAATCTCACAGCCAGATCAAACAACTTGGGGAAGTAGTCAGAAGCATAATATTCACGGTTACCCCAATCAAAGCCAAGCCAGTGGATGTCCTCCTTGATGGAGTCTACATACTCTACATCTTCTTTAACTGGATTAGTATCATCAAAGCGCAAATTGCAAGTGCCACCGAACTTCTCAGCTACACCAAAATCCATACAGATAGCCTTAGCATGTCCAATGTGCAGATAACCGTTAGGTTCAGGTGGAAAACGAGTATTAAGTCGACCACCGTTTTTACCGGCTTTAAGATCGTTAAATACTTCTTCTTCAACGAAGTTTAAGCCACGAGTTTCATTCGATTCGTTTTCTTTGATTTCTGACATACTTATATTATTTATTGAGTTATAATCAAATTATATTCGTCTTACGACATACAATGCCACAAAATTACGAAAAAAATAGACCACTGCCTATTTTTATCAAGCTAAAATGATAAAATTAAGCGAAAATGGCATATACCTCACGTATAAGCCATACAATAAACCGTTCAAATAGGGTAGGGCAACAATACATCAAGCAACTGTTTAATACTATTGATTGTCTGTTGAGCCTTAAATTCGTCAGGTAAGCAATCAGTTGATTGAGTGTGTATATTGATGCCACGATTATCTTTTAACATTATGGTTCTCCAACCCATTAGATTTGGATATCTAAAATCTTTAGCAGGGTTATCGCCAATATAAACATAACGTGCCATATTGCCAAAGTACGAGTTTAAACGTTTAAATGGTTCTGGCGTGTTCTTATCATATCCAATATCTTCGCTAACTATAACAATATCAGTATATCTATCAAGGCGTAACGCATTGATTTTATTGTGTTGAGTCACAGACCTTCCATCAGTTATAATTGCTATTGTATAGCCTAATTGCAATAATCTGTTTAGTACATTCTCCGTACAGCTATCAAGCGATATTGTAGGGATATGACTACGATAGACTTTAAGCATATCTTGGACAGAAATACTAACAAGACCTTTTTCAGACAGATAATCCGCCAGGGCATCAAATGCGTCATTTGCTTTCTGCATTATATCAAATAACTCACTTGCCTCTATTTGGCCACGGTTAAGATCGGCAACATACTTAGCCACTGCCATCCATCCGGAACGCACAAAGTCCCGTTCTTTATAGAGCGTATCATCAAGGTCAAATGCTAAAATTACACCTTTGCAAACAGCCATAAATAATATTGTATTGATTTATAAGTTTCATATAAACAAATATGATTTGACAATTACAAAATTACAAAAATACGCCAAACTATACAAAAGATTGAAAAGCCAACCGAGATTGCTTCGATTGGCTTTTCAAAATTATTTATACTATTATTAATCTCCCATTGTACGAAGAAGTTCTTCGTTATCTCTGGTGCGACCCATACGATCCAAAATGAATTCCATTGCCTCAATTGAGTTTCTGTCTGACAAGAATTTACGCAAAATCCACATGCGATTAAGCGTCTCTGGACGAAGCAACAAATCATCTCGGCGCGTACTTGAAGCCATGATATCAACAGCCGGGAATATACGCTTGTTAGAAAGTTTGCGATCAAGTTGCAACTCCATGTTGCCTGTACCTTTAAATTCCTCAAAGATAACTTCATCCATCTTAGAGCTTGTCTCAGTTAATGCTGTTGCAATAATAGTCAACGAGCCCCCACCTTCAATATTACGTGCTGCGCCGAAAAAGCGTTTTGGCTTTTGAAGTGCATTTGCATCAACACCACCGGACAAAATCTTACCGGATGCCGGAGAAACAGTATTGTAAGCACGAGCAAGGCGAGTAATCGAATCAAGCAATATAACGACATCATGACCACATTCGACCATACGCTTAGCTTTTTCAAGAACTATACCTGCAATCTTAACGTGACGTTCAGCCGGCTCATCAAATGTTGAAGCAATAACCTCTGCATTTACACTTCTCGTCATATCTGTCACCTCCTCAGGACGTTCATCAATCAAAAGTATCATGATATAAGTCTCAGGATGGTTTTCTGCAATTGCATTAGCTATATCTTTGAGAAGAAGCGTCTTACCGGTCTTAGGTGGTGCAACAATCAAGCCACGTTGACCTTTACCTATCGGAGCAAACATATCAACTACACGGGTTGACATATTGCAAGTTGTATGACCACCTGTCAGATCAAATTTCTCATCAGGGAATAGTGGAGTGAGGTGCTCAAACGCAACACGGTCTCGTATAAACTCAAGTGAACGACCATTTACACGATTTACACCGGTTAAAGGAAAGTACTTCTCACCTTCTTTAGGCGGACGAATATAAGCCTCGATAACATCTCCAGCTCGAAGACCATATTGCTTAATTTGCTGTTGTGTTACATATACATCATCAGGAGATGCAAGATAATTAAAATCGCTTGACCTTAAGAAACCATAACCTTCAGGTACGATTTCGAGGGCACCGGTAGCTTCAAGAAAATTATCGAAGTTATATCGATCTTCTTGTACAAGTTTATCATTGTTAACTTGTTGCTTAGATTGAGCTTGCTGGTTACGATTCTTCTTATTCTTCTTGCCTTGTTGAGCTTGTTGCTGGATTTGTGGTTGCTGGGAAGAATGTGTAGGCTCA
This sequence comes from uncultured Bacteroides sp., assembly GCA_964469875.1. GTDB lineage: Bacteria > Bacteroidota > Bacteroidia > Bacteroidales > Muribaculaceae > CAG-873. The sequence goes on along the minus strand of CAYYAA010000020.1, from coordinate 2,534 downwards.
CCAAGTACTATCTCAGAAGAAGCTGCTGCAATCGCAGCTTGACGTTCAGCCTCCTCTTTTTCACGCTGAGAACGAGGTACAAATTTGCGGCCTTCACTACGAGGGAAGAAAGATCCAAAAGTGCCATCCCCGCCCGGGCGGAAATCGCGCTTTATTGGTTTTGACTCCTGCTCTGGTTGTTGAAGCGTGGGTTGTACTATTTCTGGGGTAGGTGCAATCGGTTTATTCGCAATCGGTTCAATAACGAGCTCAGGTTGCACTGGATTATCTTCGATTACAGCTTCACTTTTAGCAGCACCTCCTTCTGAAAGTGCAGGTTCAACTGTAGTATCGTTTGAAATAATATCATCTACTTGTTTTTTGGGACGTCCCCTGCGACGACGTTCAGGTTGTTCGATTATCGGAGACTCAGCAGTATTCTCAACAAGCTGTTCAGTAATAGGCTGTTGAGCAATAGATTGCTCAATATTAGTTGTATCTTCAGAAACGTTTTTTTTCTTACGACCACGTTTTTTGGGCTCTACATTTTTATCATTAGCTTGATTAGCATCAGCAACAGCTTTACGTCCGGCTGTAGTAGCTGCCGCACGATCGATAGCTTGCTTATCAAGTATATCATAGATGAAATCTTGGCGCTTCTCGGGGTCAAATTTCTTGAAGCCCATTGATTCAGCAACGCCTTGAAGCTCGACGTCGCTCATTTCTTGAAGTTCAGAGATGTTGTACATATTTATACAGTATAAGGGGAGACGTGTAAATACGTTAGAGCCAATATTAGGGGCTCTTAGGCAATATTCATTATGTATGGATATTATTTTAGCGTAAGCTGGTATTATTTGCGAGAGCCAACGCTTAGATAAACGTATTGTTTAATCTGAATATAAAGATTTGTGGCTAACCAATAATTTGTGGAAGGAGAGCAAATTTAATGTGCAGAAATCGCAAACAGTGGCATATAACCAAATCCAAAACTCTCCCATTAAAAGGAGTCAATTATTAGAAATTATATTGTGGGGGAATTTTTCAAGGTCGTTAGCCTGTCAGAATTTCTTTGCAAAAGTAGTTCTTTTATTTGTTGTGTACAAATAACATCCAACAAAAAGTCATCTATACTTAGTTAAAAAAACACAATACAATAAATTCAGTGGTAAATTGAGAGAAAGATTTACTAAAAGAGAGCATAAGCGAGAAAAGTTAATCTATAATGATAATAACTTCTCTCGCTTATATTATTTCGCTGATTTACGATCATGCTGCCACATCTGCCAGCTATTGAATAAGTTCTGCCAAATAGAGTAAAATGCAAGGAAAACCGATGATATTGGGTTAAGATATGTATTAGCCATCCAAATGCCAACGCACGTATTCTTTTGCGCTAACAATTGCCCACCTGCAATGCGATCTCCATAATGTGCGCCTAGCCACTTACCAAATATAAATTGGACTGCACAGATTATAGCAGAGATTATACCTAACCAAATCAAAGTTGAGATATAATGTGCACCTGATTGGTAAATATAGTCAATGGTTTGACCTAAAGTAATAAGCAATGCTAAAGCCCAAAGATAGAAAGTCCAATCCTTGAACCTACTTAGACCACCCTTAATATGCGGCGCAAATTTCTGCAATGCAAGTCCTATGAAATAAGGAAGCGCAATAACGGGAGCAATTTTGCCAAAAATTAGCATAAAAGAATCCCAAAATGGCATATCTTGATGCAAGCCAATAAACGAAAAATAAATCGGTGCCACAATTGCCACCATAAGATTACCAATAATAGTAAATGCTGTCGTAGTCGCTCTATTAGCGCCTAATATACTTGAGATTACTACGACAGACGATGCAACAGGACAAAGCACACCTATCAGCAGACCTTGCGCCAATGTCTCATCTGAAGCTAAATACTTAATAAGTAGATACCCACCAAGACTGACAACAATCTGAAAAGCCACAAGCCAACCATCAAGAGCAGTCATACGCAACTTCTTAAGATCAACAGCAGCAAAATTCAATAACAGAATAGAAAAAATTAAATATGGTACAACACCAAATAGGTAGTCACACCAATCATGTAGTATAAGTCCGAGCAAAATGGCTACAGGCAAAACAAAACTTCTGAAACGTGCCATAAATATAATTCCTTTTTAATTTCGGGGTGCAAATTTACTGCATTTTTTATAATGTCGTATATGAATTAACGTAAAAAAATAATTAATTTTTCATCCGATTCATTTATAGAACATTCACAATATCAAATCAATACCAATTTTACTCAAATTCAGAGAACGAAATAATCTCAAAATAATTGTTACAACACTTGCAAGATATGACAAAAAGGTGTAACTTTGCAAACGCATAACGGAAATATGCACATACAATGGTCCTATAGCTCAGTTGGTCAGAGCACCTGACTCATAATCAGGGAGTCCTTGGTTCAAGCCCAAGTGGGACCACCAAGTGTAAGTTCATAATTAATTGCAATTCAGTTAGTTATGAACTTTTTATTTTGTCTGATTCACAATTTTGGTTGCATT
>CAYYAA010000019.1:0-26707 GCA_964469875.1 uncultured Bacteroides sp. | reverse complement strand
ATACCATTTGTCTTCAACCTCTGCAGGATTGAATTTTTGCGACAACTCGTTCATTGCGTTTGTTATATTGTGTTTGTTGATATCAAGAATTACTTAAAACAGTTTGCAAAAGTACAAAAAATCGGCCACATAGCGCGAGTTTAACATTCAAATTAATCATCATCGCACAATTTTATATGCTTTTAGATGCTTATCTGTTTACAACTGCCTTTGCATATACTGAGCAAAGTTCAATTACCACCCTTTTCAGAGTAGCTAAATCATATTCAAGCGTATAGCAAAAGAATTCCATGTTCAGTTAATTTAATGTCCATTATTAAGAGCCAGTATGATTCTACTTTCAATTTCTTTAGGAGTTACCTGATAAATAGGGCTCAAAGTTGCAAACTTCTCATCAATTATAAATCTGTCTGAGCGAGTTAACATAGCAATCAAATTTTTAGACTTTAGCCGATGTCCGGAATATTTCAGCGCAATGTCCATCATTTGTTTAATATCCTCACCGGCTTCAATAAGTGAGTAAATATCATAATAATCACGGAATTGACTGCGACGCAACATTACTTCCATCTTCATTGCTCCAATAGATGTCGAATCAGCAAGGAATATATTATTGAGATAAGGAATACACCGTTTAAGCGGTGAATAGTTAGGATTGGCATAAAAAGAAATCTTTACACCATCAACAACAAATTCCACGTGGTCAATATCTAACAAATCGCACTTCTCAACACCACCAATAGTTTCAAGTTCTTTTTTTATCCGAAGCCAATCTACTTCCCTCTTTTCATTACGATTCTTTCTCCATGACATAAAGTCTAAATCTTCACTCTCCCTATTACCTAATTGGATAGACAATGCCGTACCTCCGACAAGGACGTATGGTTTAATACAATCCAATCGCGATACAGCCTCTATAATTTTGGATGTTTGCTTTGCAAGTCCATTCATGGTCAATTAAACATTGCATTAAGGTGACGAGTCTGAAGAGATTTCAAATATGCGTCAGGATTCTTTGCCTTAAAATAGTACCACGCAAAAAAGCGATTTAGAGTATATAGATATTCGCCTTCCGGAACAAGAATTTTCTTCCATGCGTCCTTTATTTTTTTATACGAATAAATACTAAATAGCTGCTCAATCTCAGCTAAATCAAGAAAGCGCAAAGTAAGAGCAATTAGTTGCTCATCGCACATATTGTCAAGTATCACAGAATTAGAATCGTATGACCAAAATGCGTTTTCCTCCTTGAGTTGTTCAAAGAGACTACGTTTTACTTTAGCTACCTTATCTTTGCTTCTTATAATCATACATGCAAATTTAGCAATTTTTCTACAAAATCGACAAAACGAATAAAGAAATTAATTCTTATCCGTTTACAACCCAACATAAAGACGAAAAGCATCTTGCGGCAGTGTGATTGAATCTCATTCAGACTACACTCTAAGGTGAAACAAGTAATAGAATATCCGCTTAATATCCGCTTAAATTCATTTTTCAAAAAAATGAGTAAAATAATAGCTGTAGTGACAAGAAAAATGCGTAAATTTGCAAGCCAATAGCAATAATAATAAAGCAATGTCAGAATTAAAGAAGATTAGCAAGGCTCTTGTTTCAGTTTACAACAAGGACGGTTTGGAAAGCATATTGTCCAAACTTCACGCCGATGGTGTGCAATTTATATCAACCGGTGGCACTCAGGCTTTCATCGAAAGTTTGGGCTACCCTTGTCAAGCTGTTGAAAGTTTGACAAGCTATCCGTCTATTTTCGGCGGTCGTGTCAAAACATTACACCCTAAAGTATTCGGTGGCATTCTATACCGCCGTGATAACGAAGGCGACCTCGCCCAGGCTTCTGAATACGAAATACCTGCCATTGACTTAGTGATTGTTGACCTATATCCTTTCACTGACACCGTAGCATCAGGCGCTTCTGCCGAAGACATCATTGAGAAGATTGACATCGGTGGTATTTCTCTCATCCGCGCTGCCGCTAAAAACTACAAGGACACCGTTATCGTTGCTTCCAAAGCACAGTACTCAATCTTTGAAGATATGATTACTCGCAACGGCGGTGCTGCTACAACAGAACCTGAACGTCGTCAGTTGGCTACAGCTGCTTTCAGCGTATCATCAGCTTATGACAGCGCAATCTACTCTTGGTTTAACGAGACCGAGCCCGAACAGACCGGTGTCCGCATCGCTGTTGACGGCGTTAAATCATTAAGATACGGCGAAAACCCTCACCAAAACGGTGCATTCTACGGAGACTTCGATGCTATGTTTGACAAGCTCCACGGTAAAGAAGTATCTTACAACAACCTACTCGATATTGATGCTGCAGTTGCGCTCATCAATGAACTCAACGGAACATCTGTCGCTATTCTCAAGCACAACAATGCATGCGGCGTTGCCACTCGCTCATCACTACTTGATGCTTGGCGCGATGCTCTCGCCGGTGACCCCGTATCAGCTTTCGGTGGTATAATCATCGCTAATAAGCCCATTGATGCAAAGACTGCAGAAGAAATAAACAAAATATTCTTTGAGGTTATCATTGCTCCCGAATATGAAGCTGATGCTCTCGCAATCCTTGAGCAAAAGAAGAACCGCATTATCTTGCGTCGCAAACCCGCCGCAACTTCAACAAAAACAGTACGCACCATCCTTAACGGCGTACTCGTGCAAGACCGCGACCTCAAAGTAGAAACGCCCGAAGACCTCAAGCAAGTCACAGGCGAGCCATTGACAGACGCACAAATCGCAGACCTTCTTTTCGCCAACAAGATTGTTAAGCACTCTAAGAGTAATGCTATCGTTTTAGCACGCAATGGACAATTACTTGCAAGCGGCGTAGGTCAGACTTCTCGCGTTGACGCTCTCCGCCACGCCATTGAGAAAGCTAAATCATTTGGCTTCGACCTCAAAGGTGCTGCTTTGGCAAGCGATGCTTTCTTCCCATTCTCTGACTGCGTAGAGATTGCACACGCTGAAGGCATCACAACAATCATACAACCCGGTGGCTCTATCCGCGACAACGACTCTATCGAATACTGCCGCGAACACAACATCGCTATGGCGATGACCGGCATTCGTCACTTTCGTCATTAATAAACCACACATTAATATATAATGAGACTGTTCTCACTTACTAAAGAAATAGCAATCGACCTTGGCACAGCCAACACGATTATCATACATAATGACAAGATTGTCATCAACGAGCCATCTATCGTTGCGCTTGACAATCGCACAGACAAGCTCATCGCTGTCGGAACAGAGGCTCACCTCATGGAAGGCAAAGGCCACCCCGGCATCCGCACAGTTCGTCCTCTCCGCAAAGGCGTAATCGCAGACTTCAACGCCGCAGAATTAATGATACGCGGTCTCGTGAAGAAAGCCAGCACAAAGAGCAACTGGTTCTCTCCATCTTTGCGTATGGTTGTCGGTATTCCTTCAGGCTCTACTGAAGTCGAAATCCGTGCTGTCCGCGACTCTTCAGAACACGCTGACGGTCGCGACGTTTATATGATTTACGAGCCTATGGCTGCCGCTCTCGGCATCGGACTCGATGTTGAAGCTCCTGAAGGCAATATGATTGTTGATATAGGTGGTGGTACAACTGAAATCGCCGTTATCTCATTAGGCGGTATCGTCAGCAACAAGAGCATCCAAATCGCAGGTGATGACTTAACAGACGATATTCTCAACCACATGCGCCGTGCACACAATGTAAAAGTTGGTGTCCGCACAGCTGAACAAATCAAAATGCACGTCGGCTCAGCCCTCACCGAGCTTGAGAACCCGCCGGAACCATACATCGTCAAAGGTCCTAACTTGATGACTTCACTTCCATTGGAAGTCCCCGTAAGCTATCAAGAAATCAGCCACTGCATCGAAAAAACAATATCTAAGATTGAAGCTGCTGTGCTTAGCGCATTGGAGCAAACTCCTCCTGAACTATATGCAGACATTGTAAACAACGGTATCTACCTTGCCGGTGGCGGCGCATTGCTCCGCGGCCTCGACAAACGTCTCACTGAGAAAATTGGCATCCAATTCCACATTGCTGACGAACCGTTATTGGCAGTTGCAAAAGGCACGGGCGTGGCTCTTAAAAACATCGACAAATTCTCATTCCTAATCCGATAAGTGCCTGCGCTATAATGGCGTGAGCAAACGATTGTGAACGAATTAGTAAACTTCTTCATCCGAAATAGCAAGTGGTTTGTCTTCGCGATATACGTGGTGATAAGCTGCATGTTGCTCGCTAACGGCGACCCTTACCACCGTCACGTCTACATGACGTCGGCCAACAGGGTTGCCTCGGCTGTTTATGGCTTTAGCAATAATGTAACATCATACTTTAACTTGCGCCAAATTAATGACGACCTCAACCGACGAAACGCTGATTTAGAGTCTGAAATGCTCAACTTGCGCGAACAGCTAACCGACTTGCGCAACAAGAACTACACCGACACTTTAGTCACCGATTCAACAGTGCGCCGATTTGAGTTCATTGTGGCTCACGTCATAAACAACAGCGTGGCACGTCCGTTCAACTACTTGACCATTAACAAAGGCTCAGAAGACGGCATCAAGCCGGAATTAGGCGTAATTGACCGCAATGGTGTCGTCGGCATCGTCAGCGTTGTCGGCAAACACAGCGCGCGCGTCATAAGTTTGCTCAATCCAAACTTCCGTCTGTCATGCAAAATCAAACGCAGTGAGAACTTCGGCTCACTCGTTTGGGACGGCGTAGACCCTCACATCGCGATGCTCGAAGAACTACCACGACACACCGTCTATCAACCCGGAGACACAATCGTGACGAGCGGTTTCTCGGCTGTGTTCCCTCCCGGCCTGCCTGTCGGCGTTATCATGGCTGACAACAAAGCGCACAACGAAAACTTCTTCACGCTGAAAGTCAAGCTATTTACTGACTTCTCGACACTTAGCAACGTGCAAGTCGTTGTAGATAATCAGAAACTCGAGCTTGACGCACTCAGCATTGGCGAACAAGACGCTGAAAACAGAAAGCAAATTTAAAAACGCATCATGAGCAAGACGTTAGTCAACTTCATCATACTATTTCTGATATTGATTCCGACGCAAGCCGTAATCTTTAACCACATTGTCCTGTTTGATGTGGCTATTGCCATGATGTATATCTATCTGATAATAAGCCTGCCAATTTCGCTAAACACCAACATGTCAGTGACAGTTGGATTTTTAGCCGGGCTTTTAGTCGATATATTTGCAGATACAGCCGGAGAGAATGCTCTCGCAGCGACAATGTTAGCTTTTGCTCGCAAACCAATCTTTCGCCTTTATATGTCAAACGAAGACTTTGGTTCACTCAGACCTTCGTCTCACTCTATGGGGCGTGAAGCTTATCTCAAATACTTACTAACGATGTCGTTGATTTACTGCATCTTGATTTTCTCAATTGAAGCATGGCAGTTTTTCAACTTCAAACTCATGATATTGCGCATCATTTGCAGCACAATATTCACTTTTGTAATAGTCTATTCAATTGACAGTCTGATTAGTAACAAGCGTGAGAAAAAATTATGACCTTGAGAAGCGCAAATATGTAATTGGCGGATTTATATTGCTGATTGCCCTGATTTACACTATTCGATTATTCGACCTGCAAATCAATGACAGTAGCTACAAAAAATCTGCCGACAGCAATGCGTTTTTACAAAAGACAGTCTACCCGTCACGCGGTCTCATGTATGACCGTAACGGTGAATTGGTCGTTTACAATCAACCCGCCTATGACGTGATGCTGATACCACGCGATGTATTACCCTTTGACACCATCGACTTCTGCAGCACGCTTAACATAACACCCGAGCAATTAGAGAAACGCTTTGCCGACATGAAAGACAAGCATCTCAATCCGGGCTACTCATCATACACACCACAGCGACTTATGTCGCATCTGTCATCGCAAGACTATGGCAGACTTCAAGAGAAACTCTACCGTTTTCCCGGCTTCTTCATTCAGAAACGCATTCTGCGCCAATACAATCATTCGGCAGCAGCTAACGTGCTCGGCAACATCCGCGAAGTGTCAGCCGAAGACGTCAAACGCGACGACTACTATGCAGCAGGTGACTACACCGGCGACTTAGGAGTAGAAAAAAGCTATGAGAAGCACCTACGCGGCACCAAAGGTGTCGAAATATTAATACGTGATGCGCGTGGTCGCATCCAAGGGCGCTATGAAGACGGCGCTCACGACCGCGCACCTATCTCAGGACGAGACCTCCGCCTTAGCCTTGACATAAAACTACAAGAATATGCCGAATCTTTAATGGTAGGCAAACGCGGCGCCGTTGTCGCCATCGAGCCCTCAACAGGCGAAATCCTATGTATGGTTTCATCTCCGACATACGACCCCAAATTATTAGTTGGTCGTCAACGAGGTGCAAACTACCGAGACTTGGTAAATGATGAATCTTGGCCACTATTTGACCGTGCCCTAATGGGTGCCTACCCTCCCGGCTCAACATTCAAGCCGACACAAGGCTTGATTTTCCTGCAAGAAGGCATCATTTCTCCTCAGACAACATTCCCATGCTACCACGGCTATGTGAACGGCGGTCTGCGCGTTGGATGTCACTCCCACGGCTCACCACTACCACTTAAGCCAGCCCTACAAACATCGTGTAACGCCTACTTCTGTTGGGGCTTCAAATATATGATTGACCGCCGCAGTAAATATGGCACTCCGGCAAAAGCATTTGAGATTTGGAAAAACCACCTTGTTTCAATGGGATACGGCTACCGTCTCGGCATAGATCTGCCGGGTGAAAGCCGCGGATTTATTCCTAACGCCAAATTCTACGATAAATTCTATAAAGAAGGAAGATGGAGTGCTAACACCATTATATCTGTAGCAATCGGTCAAGGTGAGATACTCGCAACGCCATTACAGATTGCCAATCTATGCGCTACAATAGCTAATCGTGGCTGGTTTATCACGCCACACGTTGTCAAGGAAATACAAGACACAGTGATGCCTGCCGAATATATCAACAAACGCTATCCGACGGTAGACGCTCATTGGTACAACGAAATTGCCGAAGGTATGCGCATGGCTGTCATTGGCGGCACCTGCCACCGCGCTGCGCTCCGTGACATCGAAGTAGCCGGAAAGACAGGTACGGCACAGAACCCTCATGGCAAAGACCACTCGGCTTTCATGGGTTTCGCGCCATACACTAACCCAAAGATTGCAGTCTGCGCCTATGTTGAGAATGCAGGTTTCGGCGCCGCTTTTGGTGTGCCTATCGGCTCTTTGGTTATGGAGAAATACCTCACCGGTCAAATTGCACCGGAGAGAAAATATATGGAAGAACAAATGCTAAAATCAACGCTTTACTATGCTCCGGCAAAGAAGAAATAGTACATCCACAATCTTTAAAAATATAGATTGGACCATACTGATAATATGGTTCATTATGGTTGCATGCGGTGTTTTAAGCATCTACTCGGCAAGTTATGACTTTGACGAAGCGAGTCTTTTCTCTTTTGATGAATTTTCCGGCAAACAAATACGCTGGATAGGTCTATCAATCGCTTTGGGCTTTGCGATACTGCTTATAGACGGGCGTATGTTTGAGACGTATGCGTTCCCGATATACGTGGTTATGCTTTTCATACTGTTGATAACGCCATTCTTAGCGCACGAAATTAAAGGCTCGCGATCGTGGCTCACCATAGGACCAATGAGCCTTCAACCTGCTGAGTTTGCGAAGTTTGCCACGGCATTAGCATTAGCAAAACTATTTAGCGGCTACCACTTCATACTCAACGCCAAGCCGAGCAACTATGTCCGTGCCATAATGGTAATAATACTGCCCATAGTCTTGATTTTGGCTCAAAACGAAACCGGTTCGGCACTGACATTCCTCTCTCTATTCTTCGTACTATATCGCGAAGGCATGAGTGGGCTGATACTCTTTGCTGCCGGATTAGCCGTTGTCATTTTTGTCGTTGGCATAAAGTTCACCGACACGCTTATCATGGGCATGCCCTCGGGTGAATTGACAGTCATGATTATCATTATGATTATCATGGTTGCAATGGCTCTGATATATGAACGTCGCTATGAAGTAGCCCGAAACATTCTCTGCGGATTTGCCGCCGTGGGACTTATCGAATGGCTATTGGCTGACATTTGCAATCTTGATATTCCCGGCATGATTATCAACATCAGCACGATTGTATTGGCTTGCCTTTATTTGACCTTTGAGGCATTGCGCCGACACCGGCCCAAGCTGTTTATACCTGTTGCCACTGCTGTATTGTCAATCGCATTCTTGTTCTCTGTAAATTTTGCGTTTGGCAAACTTCAGCCTCACCAACAGTTGCGCATCAAAGTTGTGTTGGGCATTGAACAAGACCTGAGAGGAGCCGGATATAACGTCAACCAATCAAAAATCGCAATAGGCTCAGGCGGCTTAACCGGTAAAAATTTCCTCAACGGCACACAGACTAAACTTAAATACGTGCCGGAACAGCACACTGACTTTATATTCTGCACAATCGGAGAGGAACAAGGCTTCACCGGCTCATGCTTCATAATGGCACTATTTGTCATCATGATATTACGCATAATCGCGTTAGCTGAACGACAGCCGACCATCTTTGGCCGTGTCTATGCCTACTGTGTTGCGTCATACTTTATCTTCCACTTCTGCATAAACATCGGCATGGTGATAGGGCTATGCCCTGTCATAGGCATTCCTCTGCCATTCTTCAGCTACGGAGGTTCATCACTCTGGGGCTTCACCATCTTATTATTTATCCTACTCAAATTAGACGCTTCACGCCGTTCATCATAACAATTCAAGCACCGAAGCACAAAAAAATTCATAAAACTCTTTGAGTGATTGAGTTTTATTATTAACTTTGCGATTAGAAGCCATCATATAGCTTCTTGTAGAGAATAATATCATAAAAATACTTACCCCACCTAAAGCTATAAACTAATCCTCCGGATGAAAAATTTATCTCGACTTTTAGTAGCGTGCTTGATGTGTTTTGGTCTTACTTGCAATGCTCAAATAGTAACGTCAAGCCCTGCACTCTTGCAGGAGAATAGCCAAGATGTCGTCTTGACTTATCACGCTGATTCCTCATTAGGCAATAATGGCCTTAAAGGATTATCATCATCAACCGCCGTTTACGCGCACATCGGTGTTATTACAAATTACAGTACATCAACAAGTGATTGGAAATACACCGTCACTTCTTGGCCAACAAGTGCTTCAGACACTAAAGCCAACACTTCAAAGAACAAGTTAACATACGTTTCAGCCAATACTTATACTCTTAGCATTGGCGATATGCGCACATACTTCGGCATCACAAACTCTGCCGAACACATCCAGAAGATTGCGCTCGTATTCCGCAATGCCGATGGCAGCAAAGAAGGCAAAACATCTTCAGGCGGCGACATCTTTGTTGATGTCCTTGATGAAGGCTTCGTTATGTCTTTGACATCTGATGCCGCAAACACAGTGTTGACACAAGCGACAACAATCAACTTCACAGTTAACACCTCTGAAGCCGCGAACATTGAAATCTCTGTAAACGGCACCTCTATCGGCTCTGATGCCAACGCTACAACTTTCACCAAAGGCTACAACTTTAGTAACCACGGTTCTTATGAAGTCGTTGCAACTGCCGACAATGGCTCTAAGAAATTGAGTGAGACCATCACAATCTCATATCCCGGCACGTCAGAAGACCAAAATTATCCGGGCGGAGTTCCTCAACAAGGCGCGGTAAAAAACGCTGACGGAACAGTCACTTTCTGTCTTGCCGCACCCGGCAAATCAAGCGTCGTACTCGTTCCGTCATGGGACAACTACGAAGTCCTTGACAAAAACGTAATGAAATATCAAGACTATAACGGCTACCGTTATTTCTGGACTACAGTCAGCGGTCTTGATTCAAATACATCATATCCCTACTACTATCTCGTCGATTCGCAATACAAAGTAGCCGACCCATACGCCCATCTTGTGCTCGACTGCTATAACGACAAATGGATTGATTCAAGCATTTGGCCCGATATGCCGGCATATCCTACCGACAAGTTTAATGACATCATGCTCGCTGTATATCGCGGTGACCTCGACAAATACGATTGGTGTGATTTCACAATTCCCGACCATAGCAACCTCATCATCTATGAATTATTGTTCCGTGACTTCACAGGCACAGAAGGCAAGGCCGAAGCTAACGGCACGGTGCGCCAAGCTATTGCAAAAATCCCTTACCTAAAAGCTCTCGGCGTGAACGCCATTGAGCTGATGCCTATTATGGAATTTAACGGCAACAACTCATGGGGTTATAACACAAACTTCTATATGGCTCCCGATAAGGCATACGGTTCTCCGGAAGACTATAAAGAATTTATCGACCTATGCCACAAGAACGGCATGGCGGTAATCCTCGACATCGTATTCAACCAAAGCGACGGCTTGCACCCATGGTATCAGATGTACCCTATCGCTTCTAATCCATTCTATAATCAAAATGCGCCTCACAGCTACAGCGTTCTTAACGACTGGAATCAAGACAATGCGCTCGTAGAGCAACAATGGACTGATGCAATCAAATTCTGGATGACAGAATATAATGTTGACGGCTTCCGCTTTGACCTCGTGAAAGGTCTTGGTGATAATAACAGCTACACCAGCGGCACTGACAACTACAACAAGTCTCGCGTTGACCGCATGAAACGCCTCCACGCCGTAATCAAATCAGTTAAGCCAAACGGCATCCATATCAATGAAAACCTTGCCGGCGCTCAAGAGGAAATCGAAATGGGCAACGACGGTCAATTACAATGGGCAAACATCAACGGCAACTCATGCCAATTCACTATGGGCTATGCCGAAAGTTCAAGCAACGGCGCATTGACAAGCTCATTCTTGGCAACGAACTATGGCTCTCGTCCTTGGGGCTCAACCGTAGCTTACGCCGAAAGTCATGATGAAGAGCGTATGGGTTATAAAAATAACACATACGGTGTCAGCGCAGTCAAGACCAACAAGGTCAACAGCCTTAAGCGTCTCGGCTCTCTCGCAGCACAGATGCTAATGACACCCGGGCCTAAAATGATTTGGCAATTCGGCGAACTTGGTGCTGACCAAACCACCAAGAACAGCAGCGGCAACGACACATCTCCCAAAACTGTTATCTGGGAACGTCTCAACGACGAAGACTATTGCGGTTTAATGGAAACATATAAATCACTCTGCAACCTCCGCAAAGACAACCCCGAAGTATTTGCTCAAGACGCTCAATTTAATGCTGTCGGCATCGGTGGCGCTATGACATCAAATCGCATTCTCCGCGCAACAAAAGACAACAAGGAGATTATGCTCTTTATGAATCCCAACACCGGCGGCACAAACAAGTCTGTCTCCGGCACATCAACAATACTCAACGCCAACAACTGTCAATTGATTTGCGCTACTCCCGGTTTGACTCCGACACTCAACGGAACAGGCACATCAGTCAACGTCTCACTCCCGGCACACAGTTTCGCAATATTTGCAACTACTGACGTTGCAGGTGTTGAAAATATCACTATCGACAAACGCCCGACAGTAAGTAGCAGCAATGGCGAAATAACAATCAGTGGTGACTACAAAAATGTCGAAGTTTATAACCTCGCAGGTGCAAAACAGCACTCACTGCACGTTGCGCCCGGTCTATACATCGTCAATGTAGATGGCTACGCATCTAAAATCATCGTAAAATAAAGTTTACGCATAATACTCAATCGCGAGGCTCACACGTCGGTCGTGTGAGCCTCGTTTCATTTATATCTCTGATTTATTTAGTAAGCATAACTTTTCAACTTCAGCCTCAAACGTTTCTCGATTAATAGCCCTATTCCTGACTGAAGTGCGATAATTATAGATTGTCTGTGGCGAATAGAACAGTAGCGTTGCTATCTTGGAACTATCTTTAATACCCATTCTAACCATTGCAAAAATTCGCAATTCTGTGTTTAATAGTTCATTTGGTTTCAATTCAATCTTTTCACCTTCACGCAACAGACTATTAAACTGTTCAACAAAGTCCGGGAAAACATTGAGAAACGCTTTATCAAAATTAAAGAATAGCTCTCGGCTCTCAGACTCACTATTTCGAGCAAGTGACGGCTTTAACAAATCATCTTGAAGGCGAGCCTTTACTTTAGTCTTGACTATTGAACGATATTTATTAAACTTATCAATATAAGTTGCGCATAAATCCATAAATAAGCAGACATATTGTTCACGCATAGCATTTGTGTCAATCAATCTCGCATTTAGCTCTTCAAGTTTGCTATTTGCTTCAGCAATATCCCTAATATGTTGACGGTCAGCCTTCCATTTTTTATACAACATAAATATATCTAAGGCCAACACAACACAAAGTATAATTATCACCCATAGCGCAACACTCACTTTATTATTGCGCTCAAGCATCTTTTGTTGGTAAGACACAATAATATCCGGGAACTTCTTGGCTATTTCGACCAATCTAAGTCTATTGTTATAGAAATAGGCATCTTCAAGCGAATAAAGCAGATAGCGATTTGCCCTATCCAAATCACCATATTTCTTATTGACAAAAAGCGCTAACTGCTGCAACGCTAAATTCTCTTTGAGTGGAGTAATCTGGTCTGATATTGCAGCTCTGAGAAGGTATTCTTCATAGTGTTTCCAGTCTTTTTGTAGCTCATATATCATGGCCATAGCATAGGCCGCTTGGGCATAGAGTCGCGTGTTCTCAGGCGCTTCTCTTGTAATTTCATCATAAAGCGACAATGCTTGCTCATATCGGTGTAAACGCATATGCCGCTCCGCAACAGCATATTTAGTTCTTAGACTACCTTCCGGCAATACAGATATCAGTGAGTCAAGATAAAGAACACGCTTATTACGGAACTGAGGGGTGAACGTTGCATCATCAGTGTATTCAGCCCATACACCATAAATCCATTCTCGTGCACTATAATACTCTGCCTTTACAGAGTCTGCAAGACTACTGACATCAATTTCGTCTAATAAGTCATCAGCGTGGCTAAAATATCCGGTTGTGGCAAATGCCAATGATTTGTGTATCTTGGCAAGGTCTAAACGGTCTATATTTTTTGTAATATTGGCAGCAAGCATCTCTCGATTAACGAAGTTAATAACAGAGTCTGCTTTATATGTCAAGAACTCATTAAACAGCATATTGTAAATATCCATTCGTCTATCACCATTTGCTGTATGTCGTATCAAAATTGAGAGACTGTCTATGCGATGTTCCTTTACATGAAGATACTGCTGCCGGTTGTTAAGCTCATGTTCAAGTCGCAATGTCAAATCTTTTATATTGTCAGCATGCACATTGCTTATTGCCAACATAGTCATTATCACAGATATAGTAAAACGAAGCATAGGCTAATATTTTTCTGCAAAGATAATAGCATTTATTCATTCTTGCAAATCTACTTTAAGCACTTACCCATCATAGCATAATACACTGATTATCGGCAATATACACAGTCTCATCGCGCTAATACATCTACTTCATTATTACTTGATGATACAACTTGCAATTTGTTCGGGTAAATTTGCGAAAAAACAATTTATATCATGGAATATCACATCCGTAAAACAATTGCAGTATTACTTTTGTTTATGCCTTCATTACTTGTTAATGCAAAGACAAAAGAGCCTTCCGACTCTATCCCAGTCACAAAGACTACAAAAGGAGAGGAACGGAATGTTATGCTTAACGCATCAGATGCCACCAAACCTCGTGAGATTCAGATAGGGTTACCTTCTGAAGATGTTACCGTGTACGAAAATGGACTGCCTGCCGTTTACTCTACTGCAGTGCATCAATTAGCTCGTCACTGGCGTAGCGATGCCAGCCTCGGCAACGTGGGACTGCTCACACCGATGGAATCAGCTATTAAGACCGGAAACATTGCATACTCGGTTGACTGTTATTCAAATCTTGGTCAAAAAGAGTTTAAAGGCGTTGTGAACTATCACACTAACCTCTTTGGATGGCAAAATGTTGATATGAACATTTCGGGCGGCATCGGCGACAAATGGCGCTACACCGCCAGTGTTTATCAAAATTTTGACCCGGGCAGCTTCGACCCAAAGTTTACCAACTACAGTGACCGCACACAAATCTATCATGCCGGGCTGACAAGATTACTCGACAAAGGCAAGCTATCAGTACTCTATAAATTTGCCAAGAGTAGTGCCTTAGGCTCGATGGTCAACTCTGCGCCTTTTATTTATGTTGGTGACGGCAGCGTAAAAGAAGTGCCCGACTTCTCACTTGGCACAAGTTCTTACGCTCCTTCAACAGGAACATTCTCTTATATGGATATCATGGACGGTAAAATCAAGACCGGCCAATGGGGTGACTTTGTAGAAAATCGTTCGCACGAATTAGCGATGCTTTTTGACTATAATATATCAGACAAAACTTCGCTTAACATCAATGCCAAATATATGAATGCGCCAAAAGCCAACTATGTTGACTTCGGAGGTAGCACCATCTTCAGCGCAACAGCCGCTGACGGTCTCTTTGAGGGCGATTCAGATACTCCCTATACCGGATTGGCTGAAGGTCGTCGCACATGGCTACACTTTGGCAAAGTGCAAAACGCATTGCTCACATCAGAGCTAACATCTCGTCTTGCCGAAAACAATCAACTGCGCATCGGCTTAAACGAATGGTTCTATTATTTAGACTACCATTCATCATCTTTCCAGTGGACAGGTACAGTATCAGAATATCCTACTGTGTTAACACGCAAATATGCTGACGGCACATCTGACCAATACAGAGGCTTTAATGAATTAAGTCCTGAATACACCAAAGGCTACGAAAATAAGTTAGCTTTATATGCAACAGATAACTGGCAAGTGACACCCAAGTTAAATCTATACTTCGGTGGACGATTGGAATACTATCGCATGTCAGCAGACCAAATACCTCACAGCCGCTATGAAGGCTTTCACATCGGTGACACACATACATATACCGATGCTAACGGCGTTAGCTCTACAGTTGTCATCGCTCCGCAAAATGTGACTAAGAACAAGCTAAACTACGCCGCTACAATCCAAGGGTTATACCAGATTGACAAGCACTTTGGGCTAACAGCAGATGCTACTATCGCTACGCGTTTCCCTCGCATTAATGAATATGCCGGAACAGGTCCGACTGAAGAACAATATAAACGTGTAACAATCCCTTTGATACGCGGCGGATTCACCTATCGCAACCCGTGGATGGACTTGACATCTATGGTAACTTACATTTCAAAGTCTAATAATATAGACCAACAAAACGTGACCAAGCCCGGCACTACGCAATCAAAAACTACACTGCTCATCTATGGTATCAAGACCATAGGATGGACAACGTCTGCCGAAATGCGTCCATTCAAAGGTTTCAATCTACACTTACTTTTCACCTATCAAAAGCCAACTTACAACAATTATTTTATAAAATCTCCGTTTGAAGGAGTAGATGACCTTGACGCAAATGGCAACATCGTGAAGGAGATACCTCAAGTATTGGCTGAAATAGACCCAAGCTACAACATCACCGACAACCTGCGATTGTGGCTTTCTTTCCGCTATTTTGGCAAGACTTATGCCAACTTGACAAACGCCCTTTACTTCAACGGTAGATGGGAGACTTTCGGCGGTATCACTTGGGATGTCAACAAGCATCTAACTCTTGGCTCAACAGTAGTAAACATCCTCAACCAAAAAGGTGCATCCGGCACAATCAATGGGGCTGAACTATTGTCTAAAGCCAACTCAGACCAATACAAAAACTTCTACATGAGTGGCAACTACTTACGCCCATTCACCATCGAATTTAGTGCCACTCTTCGTATATAATAGCATTTAAACCAAACCATAAAACTTAATAACATAATCATGAGGACTTTAACTTATATACTCGCAGCAATGGCAATTGTCTCAATGCCTGCGATGGCTAACGACAACACCGGAAAGGTCATTCGCATCTCGACAGACCACACTGATTTGGTGTTGACTGTTGCCCCTAACGGACGCCTATATCAAACTTATTTAGGCGAAAAGTTTCTAAATGAAAATGATTTGAAAAACCTCAGTTGGTCTCAATATGCCGCAAGTGACGGCTCTGTGACCACTCGCGGTTGGGAAGTCTACTCCACTTCCGGCAATGAAGAATACTTCGAGCCGGCTTTGGGCGTAACTCATGCTGACGGTAATATGACCACATATCTCTATTATGTAGACTCGTCAACAAGTACTGTCGATGGCGGCACTCTGACTCGTATCAATTTGCGCGATGACAAATATCCTTTTGAAGTCGTTCTTAATTACGTAGCTTACCAAAAGGAGGATGTAATTAAGACTTGGAGCGAGATACGTCACAGCGAAAAAAAGCCTGTCACTCTCTCGCAATACGCAACAACCATGCTCTACTTCAATGAGCCAACATATTATCTGACTGAATTCAGCAGCGACTGGGCTCGTGAGGCTCAAATGAGCAGCCAACAGCTACAATTCGGTAAGAAAGTAATTGACACAAAACTTGGTAGCCGTGCAGCCATGCACACTCACCCTTTCTTTGAAGTCGGCATGAATAGCCCGGTCAAAGAGAACTCAGGAACTGTCTTAATGGGAACTCTCGGCTGGACAGGCAACTTCCGCTTCACTTTTGAAATAGACAACGTAGGCAACCTCCGTGTTATCCCCGGCATCAATCCATACGCTTCAAACTACGAACTAAAAGCCAACGAGACTTTTACAACTCCGGAGTTTATTTTCACTCTTAGTCAAACGGGTACATCTCAAGGCAGCCGCAATTTACAACAATGGGCTCGCAATTACCAGTTGAAAGATGGCAAAGGCAGTCGAATGACACTGCTTAACAACTGGGAAAACACAGGCTTCGACTTTGACCAAGAAATACTTGCCAACCTCATGAAGGAGGCAAAGGACCTCGGCGTTGATATGTTCCTTCTTGACGACGGCTGGTTCGGCAACAAATATCCACGCAAAGATGACCATGCCGGATTAGGCGATTGGGAAGTTACTCACGACAAACTGCCCGGCGGCATTCCCGCTTTGGTGCAGGCTGCTAAAGAGGCAGATGTCAAATTCGGTATCTGGATAGAACCTGAAATGGTAAATCCTAAGAGCGAACTTTATGAGCAACATCCTGATTGGGTCATCGAACAACCTAACCGCGAAACATACTACTACCGAAATCAATTGGTATTAGATATGAGCAATCCCACGGTTCAAGATTACGTATTCAGCATCGTCGATAAAATTCTGACAGAAAATCCCGGCGTTGCCTACTTCAAATGGGACTGCAACAGCCCTATAACGAATATCTATTCGCCATACAACAAAGGTCGCCAACAACAGCTTTATGTAGACCATGTACGTGGAATATACAACGTATTAAATCGTATCAAGGCCAAATATCCTAATGTGCCGATGATGCTATGCTCTGGTGGCGGCGCACGTTGCGACTACGAAGCACTTAAATACTTCACAGAGTTCTGGTGCAGTGATGACACTGACCCTATTGAGCGCATTTACATTCAATGGGGCTTCTCTCAATTCTTCCCCGCAAAGGCAATGGCTGCACATGTAACAAGCTGGAACAAACAAACTTCTGTAAAATTCCGCACTGATGTAGCTTCTATGTGCAAACTCGGTTTCGATATCGGCCTACATGAACTCACTGAGGATGAATTAAATTATTGCCGCACAGCTGTAGCTAACTGGAAACGTCTATCACCGGCCATTATGGACGGCAAACAATATCGTTTAGTTTCACCTTATGAAACAGCTCATGCCGCAGTGGAATATGTCGATGACTCTCAAAATAAAGGCGTCATATTCGCCTATAACCTCTCACCTCGCTACAAAGAGAAGCTACACAGAGTGAAACTACAAGGTCTTGACGCTACTCGCAAATATCGCGTAGAGGAAATCAATCTCATGCCAGGCACTGAATCATCTTTTGCTCAAAACGGCATGACTTTTACAGGCGATTACCTCATGAAGTATGGTCTTGACATCTTCAGCTATGAACGCAACACCAGTTGCGTAGTCGAATTGACAGCAGAATAATTACTATTCTCTAAATATACCGATATGATGAAAGCAAGGCTCACACGCTGGTCGTGTGGGCCTCTTTTTATCTTAAAAAACGCTAATCATCGGCAATATTTGGAAATGTTGCAATTTTTAGTTTTGTCATTCTAATTACAATAGTTAAATTTGCTTGTTAAAGCAACCAAAAGTGGAACAACTACTATACATATTACCCCGTGGAATAATCATTGGCATACTTATAAGTGCGCCGATGGGCCCAATTGGTATGCTCGTAATACAACGCACACTGAGCAAAGGTCGCTGGCCGGCTATGTTTACCGGCATTGGCGCTGCATTAAGCGACTTATTCTACTGCCTGCTCACTGGCTTCTGTCTGAGCTTTGTCACTGATTTCATTGACGCACACCAATTAGGCATACAGATTGTCGGCAGCATTGTATTGGCTGCTTTCGGCATCTACCTTTTCCGCAAGAACCCGACACGTTCTCTCAAAACAGCCGAAGTAAGCTCGACTAATTATTGGAGCGACTTTGTAACAGGCTTCCTGCTTACAGTGTCTAATCCATTGATACTCTTCTTCATAATCGGACTATTCGCACGTTTCAACTTCATTCTGCCCGAATATGAGCTTTACCATTATGTCTCAGCATACGTGCTGATATTTGTCGGTGCACTATCGTGGTGGTATTTCGTCACATACTTTGTAAATAAGCTCCGTAGACGTTTCAATGTCAGATCTTTATGGTTTGTAAACCGCACAATCGGCTCTATATTGATACTAATGGCTATTATTGGCGTAACTTTCGCAATCAAAGACAACATTTTAGCTTAATAACATGGACAAACATCTTGACATTCCGCATATCGCCGAACTTGACGAGACATCGTCAGCTGATGTCATTAACAGATTATTGGACAGCAAAGGTGCACGAGCTTACATCGACACATTAAACTGGGCTGAACAATTTCCATACAAACCCGCCACAGGATTCAACATCGCTCACTCAGGCAAAGCAATTTACATCAACTTCTTCACACGCGAGCAAAACATCCGCGCTGTGAATGATGCCAATAATTCCGCAGTTTGCAACGACTCATGCGTTGAGTTTTTTGTTGAGCCGGTGAGAAACGGCCTCTATTGGAACTTCGAGTTCAACTGCATAGGCACGATACACGCATCAAGCCGCACCGACCGTCACAACGCAACACATCTCTCTGACGCGGAACTTGCAAAAGTATTTCGTCACGCATCTATCGAAAGCAAACCATTCGGCGACCGTCCAGGCTTACACTCATGGAACTTATTAGCTATAATTCCACTATCTCTAATTGATGTCAGCTATGAAGGCACGCCGATAAACCTCCGTGCAAACTTCTATAAATGCTCTGACAAATCTGCCATGCCACATTATCTGTCATGGAACGCCATAAGCTCAGACAAACCAAACTTCCACCTTACAGACTTTTTCGGCACAATCACATTACTGTGATAAAACTATACAATAAAACTACACACATTACTTTTTCCGCTAAATGTGTTAATTTTTATCCTTATAATTGCCGTCATTTAGCATTTTATTTATATTTTTGTGGAATATAAATAAATTCGTCTTATGCTAAAGAAGTTTTTGACAGTTCTGTGCGTCCTGACGGCTTGTTCTGCGTCGGCAAAAGCTGTAGATTTAAATCCTGCGTGGCTTGAGTCTGACTCCGCACAAGCAATAGCAGCTCGCATTCGCTCTGATTTTTCGCTAAGCTATGACAGCGCAGTCAAAGTGATTAGCGAAAAATATCCGCAGTTAGGCTCTTTTGACATCAACGACCTGATTGACAAGCACTATGTCGAAGCAAAAAAAGTCGATGGCAAAGACATGATCTTCAGAAAATCACCGCGTAACTTAGGGCTACTCAATCCGACTTTACTCGGTGGCGATGTGCCGCATCGCGGCGCTAATGCCTCTAAGCAACGCATCGCTTTTGTTGACTCAATTCTCGACTATCAAGACGGTAAAAATCCTTTTGGTGGCGCACACGAAGTTATATACACATTCTCTATAGACGTACCATATCACGAAGCTATAAGCGGCGACTCACTGAGAGTATGGATGCCCGTGCCTTTAGAAACACAGCGCCAAAGCAATTTCAAATTAATCTCAACAACACCGAGCGTCTACGTCATCTCCGACGAGCAGCAATCAGTGCATCATACAATCTACTTCACCGCTCCCGCTCCGGCAAAAGGCGATACCGCGCACTTTGAATATACCGCATCATTCATAACAAAAGGTGAATATTTCTCGCCTGAATACATCCGCACACACATTAAACCTTACGACAAACAGTCATCTCTTTATCGTGAATACACCTCATTCCAATCGCCACATATTGTCAATCTAAGCTCATTAGCACAACAAATCGTGGGAGGCGAAAATGACCCTTACCGCTGTAGCGAATTAGTCTACGACTACATCATAAGCCACTATCCATGGGCAGGTGCTCGAGAATACAGCACTATCAATTGCATTCCTCAATACGTCATCCAAGAACGCCACGGCGACTGTGGTCAAGTAGCGCTGCTTTACATATCACTAATGCGCAGCTTAGGCATACCCGCACGTTGGGAAAGCGGTTGGATGCTACACCCCGGAGAGAAAAATCTACATGACTGGGCTGAAGTCTACTTTGAAGGCATTGGCTGGCTGCCGGTTGACGCTTCTTTCGGAAGATACACCGGAGCTGACAATCAACGCATCGTGAACTTTTACTCCACAGGTATGGACGCACACAGATTCGTCAGCAACCGCGGCGTATGCGGTGACCTTTTCCCACCCAAAAAGTTTATACGCAGCGAGACTGTGGACTTCCAACTTGGCGAAGTTGAATGTAGCCGCGGAAACCTATTTTACCCGGCATGGAATCAACATCTCAAACTCATTTCAGTGAAACCTGTAACGACTAAATAGCATTATGACAAAACGTCTCCACACTTTAGTTTTATTAGCAACAGCTCTATGCTTAGCCTTTGGAGCAACAGCAGCAAGCTCGTCTGCCTCGGTTAAACGCGCACAAACCATCATCAAAAAAGTCAAGAAAAATGTCGCCCCTGATTCGCGACAAGCTATCTTCGACGTAAACACCGTAAAGTCAGGCAACGCAGTGCAACTTACCGGATCTGTCTCTGAAGCTCGATTCATCGACAGCATTGAGGCTGCTTTCAAAAAAACTGACATCAAAATAAAAAACGATATAACAGCACTGCCGACAAACCTTTGGGCTCAATCTCGCATCAGCGTCGCTTGCCTAAGAACCGCACCCAAACACGCCGCCGAAATGGCAAGTCAAGCCATTATGGGATTACCACTCAGAGTGTTGCAACAAGATGGCGAGTGGTACAGAGTACAAACTCCTGACGGTTATATTGCATACGTTACATCTTCATCTATTGCAATAAAGACTGATGAAGAGATGACTAAATGGCGTAACGCCAAGCGACTGATTGTAACATCACCTTATCAGATTCGCGCATACTCAACAGCAACCGCTTTCGGGTTACGAGATGTTGTGACTGACCTCGTCAACGGTTGTATCCTCGAAGGATCATTAGATAACCCGGACAACGGCCGTGTCGAAGTCACACTTCCCGACGGGCGCAAAGGATGGGTAGACCGCTCTGCCATTTCTACAATCGAAGATTGGAGCAAGCAAGAGTTCAACGCCGAATACATCCTCGATATGGCATATTCGATGGAAGGCCAACCATACCTATGGGGCGGAACATCTACCAAGAGCCTCGACTGCTCAGGTTTAGCTAAAGTCTGTTACTTCGCCAACGGCATTATTCTCATGCGCGATGCCTCACAACAAGCTCTGACAGGTACACGCATTGAAGCCGACAACTGGCGCTCATGCCGCGCAGGTGACCTGCTATTCTTTGGCAACGCGACCACTCGACGCGTCACTCACGTCGCAATATATGACCATGACGGCAACTATGTTCACTCATCCGGTCGTGTTAAACGCAACAGCG
The DNA here is from genome assembly GCA_964469875.1 of uncultured Bacteroides sp. Lineage (GTDB taxonomy): Bacteria > Bacteroidota > Bacteroidia > Bacteroidales > Muribaculaceae > CAG-873. The sequence goes on along the minus strand of CAYYAA010000019.1, from coordinate 4,501 downwards.
TAGACCCCGCATCTGAATCTTACTTGACAACTCCATTCCTCCACGCAGTGCGCATTCACGGCAACGAAGGATCAACCGGCATAACCCTTGCCAAAAATCACCCGTGGTTTTTCAACATTAAGTAATTTATCACATCACCCCGAATATGAATAGACGTAATTTTCTTAAAACTACTGCATTAGGCGCTGCCATTGCCGTATCACCAATATCATTCTCGGCATTTGGCAAAGCAACAAAAAAGACAGGTCGCTCAGGACATCTAAACCTATCATTTGAGCCTTATGAACTAAAGCTAAGACATGCTTTCAATCTCGCCCGTTACCAACGCACTACGACTCCCGATGTTCAAGTACAAATCGAATATGACGGAATCATCGGCTACGGCGAAGCATCTATGCCTCCATACCTCGGCGAAAGCGTTGAATCTGTAACAAGTTTCCTCTCTAAACTCGACCTCGCACAATTCACCGACCCATTCCGCATCGAAGACATCCATGACTACATGGACTCTGTAGCGCCGGATAACCGCGCTGCTAAAGCATCCGTAGATATTGCCCTACACGACCTCGTCGGCAAAATCATGAACCAACCTTGGTACAAAATCTGGGGGCTAAATCCCGACAAATGCCCTAACACATCTTTCACCATCGGCATTGACACTCCCGATGTCGTAAGAAAAAAAGTCAAAGAAGCATCACCATACCGCGTCCTCAAAGTAAAAATGGGCCTTGACAACGACCAAGAACTCGTCGAAATCATCCGCTCTATGACCGACGTCCCAATCTGCGTTGACGCTAACCAAGGCTGGAACGACAAAGAAAAAGCTCTCGAAATGTGCCACTGGCTCGCTGAACGCAACTGCCTATTCGTTGAACAACCAATGGACAAGAAAGCAATAGATGATACGGCTTGGCTCCGTGAACGCTCTCCGCTCCCAATAATTGCCGACGAATTTATGCAACGTCTGCCTGACGTAAAACGCGCAGCACAAGCATACGACGGCATCAATATCAAACTCATGAAAAGTACAGGTATGCACGAAGCATATCAGATGGCCGTTCTCGCTCGTTCATTAGGCATGAAAATAATGCTCGGATGTATGACAGAAACTTCATGCGCCGTAACCGCCGCCGCTCAACTCGCCCCACTCGTTGACTGGGCTGACCTCGATGGCAACCTCCTCATCGCTAACGACCGCTTTGACGGCATCAAAATTGTTGACGGCAAAGTTACCATACCAGACCGACCCGGCATCGGTGTCAAACTGCGCTAACTCACTAAAATTCTGACCTCGACCAAAGCCTCTACTCCTAAACCGTAGAGGCTTTAATATTAGCGAATTTTCGGCAAAAATAATGTCGATTTTAAGCATAAAAAAACATCTCTAAATTTTTCCCGCAACTCAGTCGCCTAATTTTTAATAGAATTCTTGCATAATCGCAAGATTTTCATTAAATTTGCACTCCGAAAAAAGAAAATAATAATTGAAAATTACATAAGGCAATGAAAAGAACATTCCAACCCTCTAACCGCAAAAGAGTTAACAAACACGGTTTCCGTGAAAGAATGGCAACCCCGGAAGGTCGCAAAGTGCTCGCACGCCGTCGTGCTAAAGGTCGTGCTCGTTTGACTGTTTCAAGTTCAATCGCAAGCAAATAATACTCTTTGCATAGCAAAATTTTCGAGCTGTATCGAGAAATCGACACAGCTCTTTCTATTTTTATTCGCTACTAATAAAAAACACGCCACCTCAGACCAACCTAACATAGGACAAAAATCACACGACGCGTACTTCTCAAAACCAAATACGCGTCGAAAGTTTATACCCACATATACCCATAAAAATAAGGATGACTGTTAATCACTTGACTAACAGTCATCCTTAGTACCCGAAGTGGGACTCGAACCCACACAGCCGCAATGGCCAAGGGATTTTAAGTCCCTCGTGTCTACCATTCCACCATTCGGGCAGCCGGTAAAAGCGGTACAAAGTTAGCACCTTTTTATTAATTTACCAAATTTTTCACCCCATTCATACCTATTTTTTTTGAACCATTCAGAATATTGTTTAATTTTGCATCAATTATAGTTACTCAAAGTCCTCATCTCATGAAAAATAGACTATACCTGCTAATCTTAGGATTTCTGCTTGCTACATCAAATATTTTTGCTGCAGACCCAACAGAGACCAAATATTCTTACAAGCAATGTGACGGCTCACTTTCTCCATACCCCACCAATATAACGAATGTGCAATATCCGGACTCATTAGTCCCGGTATTCATCAACCATGTGGGCAGACACGGCTCGCGATACCCGGTCGCTGCATCATTTAGCATGAAGCTAAAAAAAGCACTCCAACGCGCCGACTCTGCCGGCACGATTACTCCTCTCGGTCGTGAATTGGTCAAGTTAAACAATCATATTCTTGACGTATGTCTTGACCAATGGGGCGCACTCGATTCACTTGGTATGGCAGAACAACGCGGCATAGCTACACGTATGATTCAAAACTTTGCCCCCGTTTTCAAAGACGCCACCGTATCGGCACTATCAAGTTACTCACCACGCTCTATGATGAGCATGTTTGCTTTCGTCAACCAGCTCGACAGGTTAGACAATCACTTGACCTTTTACACTTCCACAGGACGCATAAATTCGCAACTAATGCGTCCGTTTGACACATCCCAAGATTATGCCGCATTTCGCAAAGACAACGTGTGGCAGGTGGTCTACAATGACTATTTTAATGAGTTCTGCCCAACGTCAGCCATTGATCGTGTGCTTGGTAAGGATTTCCCATATACTGACAAAGACGAGCAACGAGACTTCGCAATAAATGAATACTACGTCATCGCAGGCCTCGCAGCTATCAACATGAGCTGCGACACAGCACAATTTTTCACCTTAGACGAATACAACCGACTCTGGTCGTGCTTTAACTTGCGCCAATATCTACGCTACACCGCTACAACTCTGTCGACGACGCCTGCCGAAATTGCCGGCGATTTGCTGAACAATCTCATCGAAACTACTCAAGCATACATCGACGGCACAGATGCAACGACAGTAAAACTCAGATTCGGTCATGCAGAGACTTTAATGCCCCTACTATCTCTGCTACATCTACCGGGCTGCTACTACCTCACAAACTACTTTGACACGGTTGCTTTACATTGGCAAGACTTCAATGTAGTGCCAATGGCTGCAAATCTGCAATTAATACTGTTTAAAGCCACAAAGAGCGGCAAGTTCTATCTCCGTGTTGACCTAAACGAAAAACCAACACAATTAATACCTAATTCGGACGAAATTTACACACCGTGGACTGACGCTCGAAATTATTTGCTGCACTGTCTTCCCTTATAATTTTGTTTAACTTAAGTGTGCTGCGTTATTGCCCGTGCGCATATTTACCTTTGTGTTATAATAAAAACAAAGGAGGTAAATATGGCAAGCATCAGCAAATACGACACAATCATGGCAAGCGTAACACTACGCGGCAAGACTCTTGCAACAATAAATTCCAACGGATTCTCATCCTTTAGTGACGTCGTGAGCCAGTTACGCGCAAAAGCAGGCTCCGTTGCGGGAATAATTTCTATAAATCTACGCAACTTCAGTCAAGGTTGGTCAGAAAAACGCACTCTTTACATCACTGCACCTCTCGCCGCCGGTATTCAATTGTCACTATTTTAGCCTTAATTTGCCACCCATTTGGGATAATATCCTCGCCCAAATAGACAAAAATCACAGAAAATCAAAAAAAGTTGCACAATGATTTGGAGGTATCAGAAAAAGTCACTAACTTTGCATCGCATTTGAGGGAAACACCTCAGCAAAGTAAAAAAAGGAGATTCGCTAGCTCAGCTGGTAGAGCACAACACTTTTAATGTTGGGGTCCTGGGTTCGAGCCCCAGGCGGATCACAAAAAGAGACTCGCAAGCTAATTAATCAACAGCTTGCGAGTTTCTTTTTTATGCTAAACATAGCCACATTAAGCCGCACACGACAATCCACAATCTTGAGGCAACTCACACATAGTAAATGATGATGTAATTAGGCTTACATAGCGACAGTCTTCAAACTCCAATACTACACAAAAGACAACACGCGACCACATTCTATATATGATTAAACGATTAGATAGACCTATCTGATTTAGAAAAGCTGAAGACGCCCGCTAAAACGAATATAAACGCCATTACACGGCAAATCAAGCATAACAATATAGCCAACACCAAAAACATAGACAGGCCGTCATATTGCGAATTATTTGACCCGCATGGTTATCTAATGTATAATGGTATAGATGAAAGGTTGGTATTAGACAATTTAAATATGCCAATGGTTATAATTACAACGTTAGAGTATATATTAGGCAAAAGGAACTATCCGATTGAATAATCTCGCGTGAATATAAAAAGAGCCGACACAAGATGCCGGCACACGATGATTGAATATGTTACATCTCTAATCAGCGTCTAATCTGAGAGAGTAA
>CAYYAA010000018.1:0-26818 GCA_964469875.1 uncultured Bacteroides sp. | reverse complement strand
ATCTTTGCATGCTATTTAAACAAAGATACCAATAATAAAACAAAATACAGCCGCAAATGTTTTTCATTTTCACATTAGCGGCTATATTTTAATGATTTTGGGATAATTTTGTAATTATTTATAGCGTGTCCAGCGTATCAATTCGGCAATTGTCGGTTTTTTACCGTACATCAGAATGCCTACTCTGTAGACTTTACCGGCGAACCATACGACGAAAATGATGCCGATATAGAGCAATGCTATCGACAAGATGAGCTGCCAAGCCGGAACGCCGAATGGTATGCGTGCCATCATCACCATTGGTGAGGTAAAAGGTATTATCGAACCCCAAACTGCCATTGTGGAGTTAGGGTCTGAGACAACAGCCATAGAGATTACCAATCCGGCTAAGATTGGAACAATGGCGAGAGTTTGCAGTTGAGATGCGTCTTGAATGTTGTCAACAGCCGAGCCTATTGCTGCAAAGATAGCTGCATAGATAAGATAGCCGCCAATGAGATAGACAAGCAGGTCTGCAAATAAGCTGATGACGTAAGTCACATTGCCGAATTGGCCAATCACTTCAGACAAGGAGCCTTCGGTGCCGCTCATCACGCCGGAGAGAAGTGATGGCATTACGAATGCTGAGAATGAGCATACAATAACTGCCCAAATCAGCACTTGTGTGACTGCTACTAATGCAACGCCAATTATCTTGCCAAGCATCAAATCAAATGGTTTTGCTGATGAAATGACTAATTCAAGCACACGGTTATTCTTTTCCTCGATGATTGAGGTCATAACCATTTGACCGTAAAGCAAGATGAACATATAGAGCATGAACATCATCACCGTGCCGACGGCATAAGACACCATTGACGAAGTCGCCGTTGCCTCCTCATCTTCGTTAAGACGATATGTAGACATGTCGACATCAGCGTGCACCTCGTTAAGTATCTGTTGCAAATTGTCGATGTTATATGCTTTGATGCGTTCGTTCTCGATAGCGTCCTCGAGTTGACCCGTAATAACTTCATCAGTCTGCACAGACGATGCGTCGCGAGTATAGAGTGTGACTGCCTTAGGGTCGCTCACGATATCTTTGCCGATAAGCAGGATGCCGTCAAAGTCTTCGTCAGTTACAAGTTCTTGGAATTTCTTATCAGTCAGTTTAAAAGTCAAGTCGTCATTACTTTTGAGCTGAGAGCCGATAACTCCCGACTCGTCAACAATTGCGATATGCTTGCTTTCAGGTGTTGAGAACAATATGATAAGCGATGGCAATGCCATAAGCGCAATCATCAACACCGGCATAAGCAATGTTGCGATGATGAAACTTTTGCGTTTAACGCGCTCCAAGTATTCGCGTCTGATTATTAAAGATATAGCTGAAGTCATGATACTTTATTTTCGGCGTTATACTTTTCAACTGTTTGGATAAAAATATCGTCCATAGTCGGCAAGAACTGGTTGAACGATTTGAGACTCACGACCTCATTAGTCTTTGCGATTAGCTGTTTCACATCATCAGAGCTGTGCAATTTCACAGAGATGCGTGATGCGCCGTCACTGTCAATGCCTACTGTTCGCACCTCGGCAGTGATTGGCTCAATAGCAGCTTGCAGCGCCAGCGGGTTACCGACATAGCTAAGCTCGTAGGTATTATTGCTGAACTGTTTGCGCAAGTCTGCGACATCGCCGGTGAGGATATTGCGAGAGCGATTGATAAGGCTAATGCGGTCGCATACAGCCTCAACGCTTGACATATTGTGCGTCGAGAATATTATTGTCGCGCCCTCGTCTCGCAGCTTCAGAATCTCTTGCTTGAGGATATTTGCATTGATAGGGTCAAATCCTGAGAATGGTTCATCAAAAATCAGTAATGAGGGACGGTGGAGGACAGTAACGATAAACTGCACCTTTTGAGCCATACCTTTTGAGAGTTCCTCAATTTTTTTATTCCACCATTCAGTAATGTCAAGACGTTCAAACCATGACTTCAGTGCGGCTTCAGCGTCATGCTTGCTCATGCCTTTAAGACGAGCGAAGAACATTGCTTGCTCGCCGACCTTCATTTTCTTATAAAGTCCGCGTTCTTCAGGCAGATAGCCAATGCGCATAACATCGGCAGCTGTCAAGGGTTTACCTTCAAAAGTGATGGCACCGCTATCAGGGGCAGTGATATGATTAATAATGCGTATTAGAGTAGTTTTGCCGGCGCCGTTAGGCCCTAATAGGCCATAGACCTTGCCTTGTGGCACAGAGATACTGACATCATCAAGTGCGCAATGGTTGGTAAAACTTTTGCAGATATGTTCTGCTACGAGAATATCCATATTGAGTTAAGTATATTATTTAAAGCCAGTTTTTTTGACATTAGACGTTCAAAGTTACAAAAAATTACATTAAACGATTCAAAAAGTTAGTTTTTTTAGGGAGCCTTTATTAAACTCATCCTTCAATACAGCGTAGACATATCCCGGGCTTTGTATATACAGCTCAGTTTCTATATTAACAAGAGCGTCAAATGTTTCTGAATTATGAAATGTAAGCAATGCTTCTTCCAAACTCAAGTTTTCATCACGCATCAAAAATTCCACGACTTTAGTAGTAATAAAATCGACTAAAAACTCAAATCTGCCTTCTTTTGTACTCATAATATATGTAGATATTTAAGAGACCTTTCGGTATGAAAGAAATATTGTGAATTTAAATTTTTGTAAGTCAAACCTTTCACTACCGCATCAAGGTCGATTATATCCATTTCATAAAGGCCAAACAAAGTTGCCATTCGATCATTAGCAACCGGGCCAATAACTATGTCATAATCATGAATAGGCTTGGTATTTTCCTCCTTACGATTAGCCATAACAAACAATGCCCATTCCTTATTTGGTTCATCAAAGACCTTTATTTTCAAATCAGAAGCAAAGGCAGCCTCTTTGTCAAATTCAAATTCAGTCACAACTGCTTCATCAGACTTCCTTGCCGAAGCCATTCGTATTGACCAATATGCAGCTTGTTCGTAAATATGCGTCGTATAGAATCCTTTACCAAAGTCCTTATAAGGTTTACCTTTAGTTAAATCAATCTTATCTATACGCATATTTGAGCCATGATACAATTTCATCCTATACCTCCTCCGTTTTGCTTACAAATAGTTGTCATATCATCGACGCAATCTTGCAGCGAAAGTTGATGCTCTACCTCATAGTTGTCTATAGCAAACTGCACACCTTTAAAACGAGACAAATAATTACAAGCCTCTCTACGGCTAAGATTATGTTGTTTGCTAAATCTATCAAGACACATCGCTATATAGTAGATGACATTTCTATCTATCTTAGCTGCCGGTTTCAAGCTGATTTCAGGATAGACCTTCAACTCTTCAGACAACTTATTTATAGTTGAAATTGTAATCGACCTACCATTCTCAATCTTAGATATTTCTGATTTAGATACACCGACCTTATCGCCCAACTCTTGTTGAGTAAGCCCAAGTGCCTTTCTACGCTTAAGAAATAGCGTACCGACATCATTAATTTTCGCTTTCATAACTTGCTTATTAATTATCACTCTGCAAATCTAATAAAAGTTTCCAATATTGGCAACTTTTGTCAATATAATTATCTTATCAATCAACTTTCAACAATTATTTATTGCAAAAATTAATATAGTTTTCTGATGACATAGTGAGTTAGCGCGAAATTTTTCGCTAATTTTGTAATTTAATTATCCAATTGGTATTATGTCCGAAACTAATATAATTGTCAAGGGTGCGAGGGTCAATAATCTGAAGAATATCAGCGTGGTTATACCTCGCAACCGCTTCACTGTCATCACGGGGCTTTCCGGGTCCGGCAAGTCTTCGTTAGCCTTTGATACACTATACGCCGAAGGGCGTCGTCGATATGTCGAGAGCTTATCGGCTTATGCTCGTCAATTTATGGGTAAGATGGTCAAACCGGAGTGTGATTTTATCCGCGGTTTGCCACCGGCTATTGCCATTGAGCAGAAGGTAAACACTCGCAACCCACGCTCAACGGTTGGCACTTCGACAGAGATATATGACTACTTGCGTATGCTGTTCGGACGTATCGGCAAGACCTTCTCGCCGATTTCAGGCGAGCAAGTCAAGAAGCACGGCGTAGAGGACATCATTGCCACTGCTGCGATGTATCCTGTCGGCACTCGCATCGCCGTCATTGCTCCAATAGACATTGCCGAAGGACGTTCACTAAAAGACCAATTGGATATATACATCAAAGAAGGCTTTTCGCGCATCGTTGTCAACAATGAGTTCATCCAAATTGAGGATGCTTTCAACGACAAAAAGTTGATGAAAAAGACGTCAGGTTTGGACCTATTGATTGACCGCTTGGCTGTCGCCGAGCAAGGCGATGAGCTATCTCGCTTGGCAGACTCAACAGAGACGGCATTTTTTGAAGGCAATGACCGCTGCGCCCTTCTCGTTTGGGAAGATCGTACAAAAGTCAAGCGCTATGATTTCTCGAAGCGTTTTGAGGCTGACGGCATGACTTTTCCCGAGCCGTCAGACGTAATGTTTAACTTCAACAATCCATACGGAGCGTGTCCGCGATGTGAAGGTTTCGGCAACATTCTCGGCATCTCAGAGCGTTTGGTTATTCCCAATCCATCGCTATCTATTTATGCTGACGCTGTTGCGCCGTGGCGAGGACCGATTATGGGCGAATTGAAACGTCAACTTATCGCAATGGCACCATCCTTTGACTTTCCTATTCATCGCGCTTATGAGGATCTCACAGATGAACAACGCAATATATTATGGCACGGCAAAGGTGAGTTCCCCGGTCTCGACGGCTTCTTCAAATGGATGGAAGATAGACGTGACAAGATACAATATCGCGTAATGCTCGCGCGCTACCGCGGCAAAACCGTATGCCCCGAATGTGGAGGTTCACGTTTGCGCCGTGAGGCAAGCTATGTGCGCATTGCCGATAAAACGATGCCCGACATTGTGAAGATGTCTATCATTGACTTGCGCCAATGGTTTGCCAACTTGCAACTTGACGAACACGACAGTAAAGTTGCGGCACGACTGATGACCGAAATAACAAACCGCTTGGCGTTCCTTGATGAGGTGGGCTTGGGCTATCTCACACTTGACCGTCTTAGCAATACGCTGTCAGGCGGTGAAAGTCAACGCATTAACCTCGCGACATCACTTGGCAGTAGCCTTGTAGGGTCGCTTTACATATTAGACGAGCCTTCAATAGGTTTACACTCGCGTGATACTGAGCGACTTATCGGAGTGCTGCGTAAGCTGCAACGTCTCGGCAACACCGTCATCGTCGTCGAGCATGACGAGGATATCATCCGCGCTGCTGACAACATTATTGACGTAGGGCCGGATGCAGGTCGTCTCGGTGGCGAGATTGTCTATCAAGGTCCTGTTGACAAGATGGATAATGCCACTAAGTCATATACGCTTAAATATCTCAACGGCACGCTCAAAATCGCTACCCCCACGCGCCGCCGCAAGTGGAACAGCTACATTGAGGTTGTCGGTGCGGCAGAGAATAATCTCAAACACATCGACGTGCGCTTCCCGCTCGGCGTTATGACCGTAGTGACTGGAGTCAGCGGCTCAGGCAAGTCTACGCTTGTGCGCGACATACTCTATAACGCGCTTGCCCGCCGCCTTGACATCGAGGCAGATGCACCGGGACGATATGACGAAATCCGCGGAGACGTTCATCGCATCAGTGACATTGTGTTTGTTGACCAAAATCCGATAGGAAAATCTTCGCGTTCCAACCCGGCGACATATCTGAAAGCCTATGACGAAATACGCGCCCTCTTTGCCTCACAACAGAGCGCAAAACAGATGGGTTTCTCGCCATCATACTTCTCATTTAACACCGAAGGCGGACGCTGCGAGGAATGTAAGGGCGAAGGCAAGATAACGATAGAGATGCAATTTCTCGCCGATGTAACCCTGACTTGCGAAGCTTGCCACGGACAGCGCTTTAAACGCGATGTTCTCGAGGTCCGCTATCGCGACCAAAACATCAACGACATACTCAACATGACCGTTAACCAAGCCATAGAATTTTTTGGTGAAGTAAACCAACCAACAGAGCAACGCATCGTGCGCCGCCTACAACCGCTGAAAGATGTAGGGTTGGGATATATCAAGCTCGGTCAATCATCATCGACACTCTCAGGCGGTGAAAATCAGCGTGTCAAACTCGCATACTTTTTAAGTGAGGACAAGCCACAACCGACAATGTTCATTTTTGACGAACCCACAACAGGCTTACACTTCCACGACATTAACGTATTGATGGAGTCATTCAACCGTTTAATTTCGCTTGGTCACACACTGGTTATCATTGAGCACAATATGGATGTAATCAAATGTGCCGACCATATCATCGACATAGGGCCTGAAGGCGGAGCTGACGGCGGACGCATAGTAGTCACCGGCACGCCTGAGGACGTTGCAAAATGCCCCGACAGCTACACCGGCAAATACCTCAAAGAACATCTGTAAAAAAGTTTGCTTTTACCAGAAAAATATACTAAATTTGCGAACAAAGCACCAACATCATGCGCAGATCACACATTATCAACGACATAGCAAGAGTTATGAAAGATAACTTTCCTCAAGCCGTAACATATCTTTACGGCTCGGAAGCTCGTGGTGAAGCCCATAAAGATTCTGATATAGATTTACTAATACTTTTGCCTGACGAACTTGACAATACTCAATTTCGCAATCTAAAATACAAAATTTACGACAAAATATTTGATGTCGAGATTGATCATATCACAAATATCTCACCGTTAATATTACAAAATAAGACGTGGACAGCACGTAAAACGCCTTTCACGATCAACGTTAATAATGACCGCATAAGACTATGAAAGATAGGCGGACATTATGTTATATAGATATGAGAATTATTATTGACCAAAGTTTATAAGATCGAAATACATTGCTCTTGTTTTGGAATTCTTATCTTTATCTGATAAAAATGTAAAACCGCATTTTTCATAGAATGGAATAGCGGCTACGTACGCATCAACCGTAATAAATCTACAAGCGCTCCTTTGCATAGAAGAAAACATATGCTTTATTTGCAGAAGAATCGTTTTTCCTATTTTATTGCCGGAATATTCCCTCGAGACAGCAAGTCGACCTATTTTTACTGCCGGATAATCTTTGCGGCGTTTTGGATTAGCAATTTTACGATTTAGTCTATTCCAAAATTGTTTTTCCTCAGGATTAAACACGATTTTATCATTCAAAAGGCTATAATAGGCAACAGTTTTGTTAGCTTCATTATCTTCTAGAAGATACGTGACTGCCATCTTCGAATAAAGATAGTTTTTTGCATCACTAAAAAGAAAGTCGTTTAAATCGGTATCACCGCAATCAAACGACTTTATTTCTGTATCGGCGTCTATTTGCCGGAAAGAGTATTTGCTTAAATTCATTTTACATTGGGAAAGTGCTGATAGCTTTGAAAGCCTCATATGCCTCACGAGCAGCATCTTTTTCGGCTTGGCTAACAGGTGTTGGATTTGCTATCTTTTCGGCAAATCTTACCGCATCCTTTCCTTTTAATTCCGGAGTTTCTTTGATAGGTCTTGCCATAATTATTTAGTTTTACTGATTTCGCCACAAATATAGGGAATTTTTGCGACAAAATCACGAACTATAACACTAAAAAATGTACTAAAATAAAGAAATAGAGCGGATTAATCGTTGCCGAAAGTGATTTCATATTGTTTACCTGCTTCGATATTTAATTGATAATCTCGCGTATAGGTTTCATTGTCGATATTTGTGACAGAGACTTGGTAGGTGGTGTTACCGGAATCAAGATAAACCGTTTCGCCGGGGGATAAGGCTACATCGTCGACGGTGAGCGTTGCTGCAGTGAAGGCTTCTTCATAGCCATCATACATCTTGAACGTCACCGCTCCATTAATCATGGGCAGCGTGTACTTGCAGCGAGTGTATTGATTGGCGTTTATCTCGACTTCGTCCTCAATGTAATATTTTGGTTTGCCATAACAATTGTCACCAACCTGAGTTATGGTCGGTTCCTCATAACTCGGCGAAAATATGTGCAGTGTGTATTTGCCGGTTTCAAGCGTAACGCCGACATAAGTGTCAGCATTAACACGGCGCACGAGCTGACCGTCACGCAATATTTCGACAATAAATCCGCTATCATCTGCGACGCGTGACAGTGACTCAATCTCGACGTTCTGCACGCCGATTGAGGTGAGCTCGAGATAACCCGTAGCGGGTTCTATGTCATCTTGCTGACAGCTCACAAGCGAGAGCGTTAACAATAACGATATGCTATAAAGAAACGTTTTCATCTTACTTGCCATAGATTAATGAAACATCATCGACAATCAAGATACTGCCGTTATGATAATCACCGTTTGAAACGAATCCGCTCAAATTGTCAGTCTCCGTGCTTTCGACGTCAGAATAATTTGCCGAAGATGAGAATAAGATGTACATGTGCGTAATTGGTAACTTCTTATATGTATCATCATAATTAATATCGACATTCATTTCCTTAAATGATGACAGCGATTCGTTGCTTGTACATTCGCCATATCCGACACGAGTTGTCACGCCATTGGTTCGGTTTTCCAAGACTACGATAGCCTTGAACGAATCGGTTTTATATGGAGTATATTTGCAATAGAACTGCATTTGTGTCGGACGAGAGACATACGCCATGCCGAAATCATAGTTATCGGTATTACTTGAATGGTCATAGCTGTATGAACCGATAAAGAGTTTGCCTGCCGCCTTATGGTAGATGATAGACGTTGTGTTACCTGAGCTATTATCCCAGCCCACTGTTTTAAGGGCAGCGGCATAGCCTGTTCTACCGGTTTCGCGATAGGTTGATTGGTTGACGTTATATGTAGACAAAATGTTAGGCGAGCCTTCCAAGGTCTTTTGATTGACACAACTCCACACGTCATTGTTAGGATAGTGGCCTGTAACTGTGACACGGCTTGTAAAGATATTTGCGCCTTTGACGACATTCTTTCGAGAGTACTCTCTCCAACTCTCCATATCGCCATAGGGTACGGCTGTCAACGGGCAAGTATTGAATTCTGTGACTTCACTCGGAACGGCATCGCGATAAAGAGCGCGAACATAGACTTTTGTGTCCGGGCTGAGTTGCGCTACTCTTAAATCGGTAGGCAAGTCAGACCAATGTGAGCCATCAGTGCTGTACTGATAGCGCAATTGCGCCTTCAGCGTATCAAAATTGCCTGTTTCGACATCATCTTTTTGCAACTCGGTAGCAGTAAATTCTTTTGTCCAGATATTGCCGGGATAGACTTGAACGGCAAATTCCGGCTTCTTAACGTCAATGTTGCACACCGTTGTATTGCTCCATCTCTCGTTGGCATGGAGTTTAAAAGATATTGTATTGTGAGTCGTTGTTCCTGCGTTGGTCTGTAACTTGCTTATCAAATCAGACACGTCAAACGAGCCTTTTTTTGTTTGAGACAAAGTTTTCATGTCAATGCCAATCGTCAAGAGATCTTGCTCCTCATCATCGGTCAAAGTTGACAGTAGATATTCCTTGTTATAGCTTTTATATCGTTCATCTTCAAAGTTGAAGGTCAAGGATATATCATCAATATCTCGCAAAGCGGAATATGACAATTGAGCCGTTTCGGGAGCATCATCAGTTTCGGTGTAAGTGATGGTGTCAAAGCCGGTTGTGCGAGGCGCCGGGAGCCATTCTAATGGGATAGTTTGAGTTACCGTGACGTGTTCGACTTCGATTTTGTCGAGTGTCATGCCGAAGTTTGTCGCAGTGAGTTTAATCTTGGCATGGTCACCGGCTTGAAGTGGCAAATACTCCGCCAATTCATCTGTGATATCAAACTTTGCTTCAACACCGTCTTTAGACACACATTCCGAGAAGAATTTTACGTCTTGGTGGTTGGCAGGGAAGTAAACACTCTTGTCGAGATTATCAGCGTTCAAGACAAGCGAATAATTACCGACTGCCACACGCAAGCCATAAGAGCGATAAACATTATTAAATAATTCCGGATTAGTGAAAGACACCGAGACGAGAGCATTCGCGACATGGCACGGTATCGTCACTTCTGCCTGTTCATCGGCAGCTAAAGTGTAGTAGACCTTACCGGCATAATAAGGCGTATCATAAGCTATTTGTGGATTTTCGCCATAAGAGGCTGTCAAGACATACGTGCCTGACGATGCTGTGATAAGTCGGTCGGTATAGCCGCCGTCATAGACAATAAACTTAGAGCTGTCTGACTGGATAAATACATTGAAGTTTTTGGCAATAGGCTTATCCAACTCTGAGGGGATGGCACGTGAACCGGCATCGACTTCATCGCCTAATGAAATGATAAAGCCTGACTGCGCCGACGTGCTGTTCAACTCTTCATCACTTATACAAGCAACAAAGAGAAAACAGTTCAATAATAAAAATAGCCACAAACAGTGCTTCATTTCAATAAATCTCTACTCATAGATTAACTCAAAATTGTCTACCCACAACTTGCTGCCTGTGCCACCGGTGAAGAAGTCACCATATTTGCTGGCAGTGGCAACGACGACGATATACTTTGGCGTGCGATTGGTTGCGCGATAATTGAGAGTCAGGTCAGTTTGCGTCCAATTTGCCACGGTCTCGCCTTTAATAAGTTCTGCGTAAGCTATAATGTGAGAATCTGATTTGTCAAATAATTGTCGTTCACTCGGACGAGTGCGGATAGTTAGCGGCTCATCCCAATCGGTCAGCGCGATGTAGATATGGCATGAGTCAGCGCGACCTTTGAGGTAAGCATAGTCATCATCACCGGTCTTGTCTATGGTCTGACAAGTGTACTTATAGTTGACTCTAAGTTTTGTCGGGAAAGATGAAAATTCACGGCCGAAACTTAGCTCGCCATTAGTGCCGGTAGTGCGCAGGTAGCTTCCGGTGAAGATATTACCTGCGGCGAATTTCAGCACGAGATATTTTGATTCCAATAGGGCTGCCTTGCCAGAGCCATTGCAAGTCTCATCGGTAGGCACTGAGTTGCTATCGCTAATGGTGATAGCGCCGCGGTTGCCGGTATCCCAGAAAGATGTGCCGCCTTCAGCCCACGGGTTCCAGAGTTTATCTGTCTTATACCAATTGTCAAAGCTACCGTCAGTCAAAGGCGTTGCCGGAGCTGTGGTGAAACTTTGAGACGTGCCCTCGTTGCCGCCAACATTGACACGCAAGTTATAGTTTGTGCCGGGGGTCAAATTTCTAAGTTCGGCAGCGAAAGATGTTCCGTTAACAGTAATAGCAGATGATGACATTGCCGACCAATCACTATCCGAAGACTTCTTATAGTCTATCGTCACTGACTTGCCGTTCTGGATGCTGCCAGATATTGATGCACTCGTAGCGCGCGTAAAGATATCTGCTGTCGTTGTGGTCTCTTCCTCCTTATGGAATACGTAGACCGTCCAGCGGTAGCTGACTTCTTCCCAACCGTTTTGGACAAAGAAAGTTGTCGGTTTTGAGAAGTCAAAAGTTTCTGCTGCCGTTGGGTCAGGGACTACCTGACCATGAGCGCCACCGAGATTAAACTTCTCGACAGCAATGCTGTTGAGCGGTTGATTTTGTGATACATAAATAACCACTTGTCGCGTGTCGGGGTCAACAACAGCGTTGCCGATTTGATTTTGCACGACAACTTCACGATTAACGATACGAGTGATGGTCACGCGCCAATCATAGTCCTGATAAGTGCGCAAAATCAGTGGTACTGTCTTAGAGAAGTTAACGCGCGTGTCCGACGAGAGCGGTATATCATCGAGAGACTCAAAGCCTCCGGAGGGGAAACGCGAATAGTTATTGCACAGAGTAGAGTCAATGATTATTGAGGCATCGTTTGTCACGCTGAGGCGCTTGATGCGCACACGTGTTAGGTCAACGGTATCATCAACATAAAGGCTAACCGTGCATTTATCTTTGTTAATTGTGGCCTGAGTTGACTCATTACCCTCACTGTCACATTGACCCTCGACCTCTATCGCTTGGATAGCGCCGTCAACGATTGGATAAGGTATGTCATTCTCGATATTACAAGCCGAGAATGTCACAACACAAGCCGCAGCAATTATGTGTCTTATTTTACAGAACATAAATTTTCTTACAGATAGAATGTCATACCGATGTTAATCGAGAATAAATTGATTTTGAAGTTACCTGAAGATGTGCGGTAAGTTCCTCTTTCTATCTGGTTTGTCTTTTGATTAGTCCACTTAAAATTATATCCCATTACGCCGACCGAGACTTCACAAGCCGCCCAGTCGGTCACAAAAGCTGTCATACCGGGGGCAATGCCAATAAGCAGGCTGTGACAGGTCTCATACGTACCGTCATATTCTGTGCCGGAGCCTGTTGAATCTTTACCCACGCTATAACCATAAGTTAAACGAGTCTCGTTGAACATACCGAAGATTTTGCTTTTACCTATCGGCGTATAGTTTCGCACAAAGTAAGAAGCCTCAAATTTATGCTCCAACCAGTAGAGATTTTTGAGATTGATGTTAAAATCTTCGCCGAGATTAAGCTCGAAATTGTCCATATCGAGATATGTACGCTTATAAGCGAATCTGATACCCATAGCGAGGTCATCCTTCAAGAAGTATCCCACATAAGGGCTAATCGAGAAAGTATAGCCTATCGCCTCGAGGTCTTTAAGCACAAGGAAATTCACATTATCCAAATCATGCTCGGAATAAGAAGCCGTACCGCCGACCATCCATGTGTCTTTAGGTATGAACTTCAGTTTTTGTATCTCGCGGTCGATGCGCTGCGGACGCTTTGAGTACTTAGGCAATTTTGGCTTTGCAGCCTCATCCTCTTGACGGTGATATACCACGATAACAGTGTCGGGCTGATTTTCAGCCCCGAACACTGTTTGCGGTATAATCGCCAACAAAGTGACGAAAGATAATATGAGTTGTTTGATATTCATTACTTAGACACAATCGCAGGTGTACCATAAACAAGCTCAAGGTCATCAAGATAGAGGAGACTTGATGTGCTACCGGTGAAGTAGTCACCGTACTTGCTTGATGAGAACACGATAATGATGTGAGTCGGTTTGGTTATGAGATTTTTATATTTGATGTCGATAGTGAATTGCTTCCAATCGGAACTTGCAATACACTCGCTATCAGCCAACACGCCATAGCCGACAACAAATGTGTCATTAGGATCTTCGAGCAATGCTTTGAAGTCTTTTGCAGTACCTGCCATGTCTGTATTGTCGAGGGTATATGTACCCGTTGTCAATACGACATAAGCAGACCAAAGGTCAGTGTCGCCTGTTTTTACGGTATTCTCCGGTTGATTGCTACCGCAGTAGTCAATTGCGCCTGTTGAATATTGATACCAACCCTTTAACTGAGTAGGACGAGTTGTGAAAGGTTGACCGAAGTCGAGCTTAGCACCGTTAGCGCCTACGAGGCTGTTGAATTTTCCTGAGTAAAGACTACCGGCAGCAAATTTACCGATACCAACAGCAGATGCAAATTGAGATTTCAATTCTGCTGATTGACCGCCTGCTGTGTGAACGATAGAGCTGTTGCCTTGTGTCGGGTTCTTGTTTACAGCCGCACCGACACCAGTTGTAGTACCGGGGTTACTTGAATCCCAGAAAGAATTTGCTTCACCGAGATACCAAGTCTTGCCTGACTTAACCCAAGTGTCCATATTGCCATAAGGCAACGCAACTTCTTCTTCAGTATAGAAAGACTTGTTTGCACTAACAAATGAGTCAGAGCCGTTATTGTAAGACAAACGGCAGACATATTCAGTGCCTGATTGCAAGCCAGTGATTACATTTGAATAAACGCCGTCTGCATAGCTTGCGTCAACAGTTGTCCATGCATCATCACCGGCAGAAGCGAGTTTATATTGCAACTTCATCTTAGAATTGTCAAGCACCTTGTCTTGCTCGATTGCGCTGACATATCCTGAGATTGTAGCTTGGTGTGTCCATGCGTTGGGGTCATACATACTCAAAGAAGTGCGAGCCTCCATTGACACTGGGAAGTAGAAGTTATAAACAGTCTCAGAGCCGTCAACGGTGACAGTGATAGACGCGTCTCCAACCTCTTTAGTAGCATATCTGAAGATAAGATGGTCACGAGCTGACACATCAGACACTACATAGTCGCTGCGATAGGTGTTGCCCAATTTATTCACAACAGTAATGCGAGATGTGATGTTAGCAACGGGGAAATATGCAGACTTCGTATTTGTTTCGCCCATAGTGAACACGCGGTCTACGATGCCGTTAATTGAGGATTTGATTGTGGCATTTGCTGATTGAAATGCTTCAGCAAATGAATCATCAAATTGTACAGAGACTTTGACATTGGCGAGAGTACAAGTGACATTTGCCGTTGTGCTTGTGCCTTTCTCAATGTTTACGACAGTCTGACCTGCATAATATGGAATATCAAAGCCCGATTCATTTTGACCGTTAAAGCTGCTGTCATAAGAATATGCAACAACAGTGTACTTGCCGGGGTTAAGACGAATAGCCTTATCTTTTAATGTAGTATAGTCATCTGTGGTGAAGTAGACATTTTCATCATCATCGACAACCTTCACAGCCAACATTTTGGGATTATAGTCCTCACTGACGCGGCTGTTGGGATTAACGACACTGACAGTCTCGATGTCGAGCGTTAAGTAGCCGACACCATCGTTCAAGTCCGTTTCGCTTTGGCATGAATAAACAGCGAAAGCAGACAGAACTATTGTTAATATCTTATATAATTTATTCATTGTGTTCGCAGATTATTCAGTTAAGTGTACTTTAAGTGAAGAAGATGCTTGCTCGCCATTTTCATCAGTAACTGTGATATGGAATTCATGAGCAGAGCCTGCATCTGTTGCACCGTAGACGCTCAAGACGTTCAAGAATGTTCCAATGGGGAAGTCATAAGATGTAACATTCTTTTTAGGTGCTTGACCTGCCTCAAAATTCTCCAACAAATTATTGAAGTCATTATTCTCAACAAGGTCAACGCCGTCTCTAAAGTTTTGACCGTCCATTGTCAAGTCATCAATTGCTTCTTTGAAGCCCTGATTACCTGCGTCGATAGTAACAAGGAGTGTCTTAATGCCGTTAGGCGCTTTGATGTAAGCGTTGAATGAATCGGGCAAAGCACTGATGCTGAATGTTACTTCAGCTTCGTTGCCTTCAAATGTTACAGACGGAGAAGTTGATGCCACTGTCTTTGTAACAGTCACATATACTGTGCGAGAATAAGTGTTACCGTTAACATCGTCGATAGACATGCGGACACGGTGTTCACCGGCATAGTTTTGGAGCAACTTCATAAATGCTTCGTTGAAAGTCAAGGTGTAAGACTTGTCACCAACTTTCGGGAGTGAGAAGTAGCTGCTGATTGTGCTGTTTGTGGTTTGTGCCAAGTTAGTGAGTTGGTCACCTGCCAAACCGAGGCTTGTAGCATAAGTTACGAGGTCATTGTTGTTAGAAGCAATGACAATGTTTGCGGTTTGAATACCGCGAGTAGAAGTCACATTGAATTTAACATCTTTGGGGTAAGTGTTGTCATCAATGCTGATGCCGGTCGTAAAGTATTTGTTAGTTTCCGGTTCCTCAATTGAGATAGGAGTTTCAACAGCGACAGGAATTTCGACTGACTGATCGTGGTTTTCAAACGTGATTGTTGTGTTGATAGTAATGCCGGTAATTTGACCTGATGCAGAAGCAACAGCGCCCATATTAACGACAAGAGCATCACCACCGGTGAATGTATCCTCTACATCGCCATATTGCTCGCTCGCGTCAGCTTTGCGGAATACGCGGCTCTCGCTCACTGTATTGCCATCCTTAGTGAGGGCATTAATGTTAACTGTGATATAAGTGACGGGAGTGTCAAACCACCAGTAAGATAAAGCATCTTCGGTTTGTTCGTTAGTGCAAGACAAGATTTGACCGCTACCATCGTCGATAACGATAGTCCATTCTTGGAAGCCCTCCTTAAAGTCGTCACCATAAGCGATTTGCACACGGCTATTAGCCATCTTACAAACGACATTAGTTTGAGTTGTGATGCCTTTTGTAATAGTCATTGACTGTGAGCCTTGATAGAAAGGAGAAGTCATATTTTTAACCAACTCACCTTTAGACTGAGCAGCTACAGTGTAAGAGCCAACAGGGAGAGTAATAGAAGAAGGCACCTCAGATGCTTTTTCAAACTCCTTAACCACAGTGCCGTCAGCATCTGTTATAGTAACGGGGAAATCATCAGTAGAGATAGTTTCACCATCAGCGCGTGACTGCGAAAGCGGTTGCTTTACGGTCACATCTAATTGCAAGACGCCGCTATCAACCTTATCGGTATTGCCTAACAGCTCGTCTCTCATTTCGCAACCGGTCAAAGCGATGGTAGCGAAAGCACCTAAAACGGCGATATTAAATATTTTCATAATCTTTGATTGGCTTAATTATTATCTACGTTACCGGGACCGTAAATCCAGCTCGGATCAATAGGCACATCAATCACGCGGTCATTAACCTCATCATTGATAGTGATAGTTATAATCAACGAGCCACCGCCATCGCTCGGTGCGATGTGCAAAGTCCATTGTTGGTCAGGAAGCATATCTGCTGTCAACTCCATAGAGTCAGAGATGCCAGTCTCGGCGATTGTATAGTGAACAATAGCCTTAACCGTCTCACCCTTTTCGTTGAGCTTCATATACCAGGGCTCGGTTGTCGTTTTAGTCCATGTCACAGTGTTACCGGCAGCCAAGAGAGCTTCGGTCTCATAAGTAACGTAATAGTCACTAAACACCTTGTCCATAGCAGACGTGCTAAAGTCAACGACCATCTTACCGCAAGTAGGCTTGCAGTCTACAGTGAGAGATTGGTCATCACCGTTAACGACAAAGTTTTTAGAGCCATAGACATAGAAGTTGTCGTGAGAAGCAACAGATTCTTCGCCATAATAAGCCACAATAGTGTAGTTACCATTTGAGAGCCTAAAGGTCGGATTCTCCACCTCGCCAAAGATAAATTCAGACACAGCCTCAGTACCGTCGGCTGCGAGAATTTTTACGTGATAGTTCTTTTCGTTTTTATAACTATCTTCATTCACTGAACGAGACGCTGTTGAAAACAAGGTCTCGCTTTTAACTGAAAAGCTCACAGAACCCTCACTCAATGTTGGTTCGTTAACACTTTCAGAAGAACAAGAAGCCGCAAGCAAACCTAAGCCAGCTATGCAACAATACTTAAACGGTTTCATATTTTCTTTTAAGTCTTCTTATTTTTATCAGTTTTGGTTATTATATATACATCAATTTATTGTAAAACAGTCCACAAAGTAACTACATTTTTTTGATATGGCAAAGGAATATGGCATAATTCGGTCATTATAGTTCCCTTTTAGACCAATTTCAACTCCAAATAGGAAGCATAATGTTTAGATTTGAAACATTTTTAACGTCTGTCACCGCTTTGCGACCCAATTAGAGATTGATTTACAATCAATTAGCCTACAAATTGTAATAAGTTACGAACAAGACTATACAACAAGCCCCCGCAGCAGAGCTACGAGGGCTATATAGAGATTGTTTTATTTTATCAATTAGCTATCAGCTATTTAACGATAAATTTGCCGGTCTTCTTACCTACGCGATAGAAGTAGAGACCTTTTTGAAGGCTTGCCAAGTTAATGGTTGCAGATTTAACAGCTTTAACAACTTTTACGCGTGCACCGGTTGTTGAGAAAATTTCAACAGTCTCAGCCTTATCCAAATTTACTGTCAAGTTATTATTGGCAAATTTAACTAAAGAATTGTCTTTAGAGATGCTTGCCACGGCAGCGCTTGGGTCGTTGCAGAAGATAAGTTTGAACTTAACTTCAGATTCTTCCTTGTAGTCAGTGTATGAGATTGACATATCAAGCTCAACATCAACGATAGGCTGTGCTACTCCGGTTACAAAGTTCGAAGTTCCGAGGTGTAATTGAATATCAAGAGCTCCATTTGAAGGGTCAAATGGGAATGTGTTTTGCAACACACCATCTTCCAAATAAGTACAAGTCTTGGGACACAAAGACAATGCCATACCGTCATAATCAGACACAAATTTTGTAACAGTGCCAACGATAGTCATATTATCTTCTGCCTCAGCCTCAATAGTGATACCTGAAGAGAATTCATATTTAGTACCCATCGGCAGAACTGTGTTGTGAGGCTCTGACACAGTTAAAACATCACCATCTTTGACGAGCTTACCACCAAAATAGACGTTGATTTCCTGCGCTGAAACAGTAGACATTGCGCCAAGAATGGTCAATAATAAGAAGTAGATTTTCTTCATACTGTTATTTCTTTTTACGTTTGTTTATATACAATATTTAATCAACTTCCCCACCCTCAGTGAGTGAGGGAGTTGAGATTCTTTGCTTATAAGCCGAGATAAGTCACCTCTGTCTCTGCAGCTTGAAGCACACCGTCATCGTTATAGACAAATGCTACGACTGAAAGGTTTGCGGGATTCCACAAGCTCTTGACAGAGATTGAATGTTCAAAGTTAGCAAAGACATTATCTGACAGAGTAACGGCTTCGCCGTCCAATCCGTTGACATTTGCGCGATAGACATGGTCATGAACATATTCCATATCATAATTGTCTTCAACCAACTGTATTGACACGATGCCACTTTCAACAATCCAAAGTTGCAGGTAGCCCTTAATGTTTGCGTTAGGCTTTAACTCTGTTGAGATTTCGACCTTATTTGTTTCAACATTATAGTTTGCAGAAAGTTCGATGTCAATATTTGATTCTTTAGCCAACTCAGCGAGCAAACTTGCCGCCCACTTATCATGTTCAAGAATGCCTGATGTACGGTTCAACACGCCACAAGGATATGATGAAATGCTATATCTGTCGGCATAGTGGTCACCGTCATTAGTTTTTAGACCTTGATAGTATTCATTAGAATCACTTTCCGGAATAGCATTCTGAGTTGGTCCTGCATGAATACTTACAGCAATAAATTTCTCACCATACTGCTCTTTTAGTTGCTTGATAGCAGAATGTCCTTTGTAGCAGTTACGACACCATTGACCTGTGAACTCCTCAAGGAGGACGGCGCGTTGGGGAACTACTGCCTCCATTTCGAGCAAGCGATTGTCTTCGTTAATGTCATCGCATGATGCGAACAGCGCAAGTGCCGGGATGATATATAAAATCTTTGATAATTTCATAGTCTGTTAGAAGTTATAACTGTAAGACACTTGGAAACCGCGTGTTGCGGGAACATAGCGACAAACGCCACCTGAGCAGTTATAGCCGGCGCGTGTACGTCCATAAGAGAGCATCAAACGATTTGCTTTGTAGTTACCGGTAATGCAGCCCATATAATAATGTGTATCTGTCTTACCATTGTTCCACATATCGCTGACTGTAAACATCAAATAAGGAGCGACTGACAACTCAGCCAAGCCATAGCACCAATCGCCATCGTCTTGCTTTGTGGTCAAATATTGCAACTCGGTGCGAAGTGTAAGTTTCTTGCTGAGTTTATATTTGCCGTCATAGACAAAGATATTAGAGTTAATCATGCCACCGTGACCTTCAACGACTGTCTTGTTATAGCGTTGATTCATGTACATAAAGACAAATGAGAAGTCGCGAGTGACACGCTTATCGAGTTGGACGTTGATGTCTTGATAGTTAGTATCGCCAAAGCCAAAGAATGATGCTTTGTCGCCATTTGAGCCGTAAGCGGTCGAGAGACCTTCGATATAAGGCGTTGCTTCTTTGTCAAGACCGCGAACATAAGACATATTCAAGTGCAACTTGGTGCCATATTTACCACCGAGAGTTGTCTTGCGCTTGAAGTTGTAAGTGAACATACCTTGGAACGCCCATTCGCCGTCAGCTGCTTGTGTTGCATAGGGATAGAGGGCGGGCAAAGCGTAGGTGTGTTGATAAGCAAAAGCGGGCATATTATTAAGGAACGCTGATGTTCCGGTCATACTGCGTTGTGAGCGGTATGCCATATTCTCGCTGCGTTTTGCTTGAACCAAACCGCTAAAACCTGTCTTTGAGTAAGATGCAGAGAGCATCACTGCGTTGCCGTTGCGGTAGGTATAGTTATTGTCGAATGACGGGTCTTGGCTTTTCCACGCAAATTCGCCCATCAATCCGAAGTTATTTTTAGAGAAGTGGCTGCGAACATCGAATGCGCTCACATTGTTAGGCAAGTTCAGACGATAGTTTGTGCCGGGGATAAGAATATTCTCATCATCTTCATTTTTGAGGACATAAGATGCACCGACAGACCAGTTGACATTCTTGTCGCGAAGTGCTGACGAGTAAGTCTCAATGTCAAATTCGGCATCTGCGCCATAGATGCGAGAGCTCTTGCTCCAGTCCCAATAGCGGCGTTGCACACCACCGAGAGCGGTAAAGCGGAGACCTTTGAGACTGTTCACTTTGAGGCGACCGCCACGGATTGAGTTATCAATGCCAAGTGTACGCTCCTCATACGTACGCAAAATAAAGCCACTGCCGAACTGCTCATAGAAGTCACCGGCAGTAAATTCAACGCCCTTGTACTTACCCTTCACATATATATTAGGTACGCCCCAGCCTTTAAAGTCATTTTCAAAGCCGGGCATTGGATGCTCGAGATACTCAAATCTCAAACCTGCATCAACATATCGGCTCAACAGTTTGAGGTCTGCGTAAGTATTTGTCAACACGTCTTCACTATAAGAGCCCGTACCGATGCGAGTGTCTTCCTCAGGCAACAAGATATCAGATTTCACACTACCGTGCAAAACAACATCATTTCCGAGGTCAAGCGCTGAAGCGTTGACTGCCGCTGACAATAGTCCTACGGCAAGCAATGTTTTGTGATTCATCAATTGTATATACCTTAATTTGATTACTTAACGAGGTCGCGTATTTGTTCGATAATGTGAGATTCAGCGCCATCAATATAGCCGCTGTGACTTTCCACGATTTTGCCGTTGCCGTCAACAGTAACGACAAAAGGAATCATTTGACCGCCGAGAGCGTGAAAGAAGTCGCTGTTAGGGTCAAGCAAGACCTCATATTCCCAGCCTTCGCTGTCAACGAGGGGTTTAACTTTCTGCGCATTTTGAGCCTCATCAATAGAGATAGCAATAAGGCGCATACCGGTTTCGTCTTGCCAATCAGGGTAGACCTCATGAATTGCCTTTAGTTCGCGGTTGCAAGGTTTGCACCACGTTGCGAAGAAACTGATAACATAAGGCTTACCATCGTTACTCAACGTGGCAGTGTCAACTACTTTTCCATCTATACTCTTTAGCTGAACCGAAGGAAGTTGAGCATAACCTAAAGCTGATACCATAGATAACATCAGCGCGAATGATAGTTTCAGAAATTTCATCGTCGTTTGAATATATATGTTTTCGCGATTATTTTCTGCAAATATAGTAACAATTAATGATATTTGCCTAATAAATTCGTTAAATTCTCAACAATTAGCCATTTATTCTAAACTTTTTGATTAAATTTGCGGTTAATTGTTGGTTAGACTTTACACTAATCACCTTAACAATGCCGTTAGCGTTTCATTTTGTCATTAAAACGCCTTTTTGATGATTTTTAGCGCATTTTTGGTGTCATTACTGTGGTTGTGTTGTTACACCTGCTTCTAAAGATTACAGATTGTCACATTTCTTTCGCAATTTTATTTACATATATAACCAAACGTATGAACAAGCTAAGTAAATTATCACTCCTGCTCGCAGTGAGTTGTCCGTGTGCCATGTTCGCTCAGTCCGTGGCGCAACCCGACTTCTCTACTTACAGCAACAGCACAATTGTACTTGGAATTACCCAAAACAGCAAATGGGCTATCTTCGAGAATCGTGGCGAAGAGGCTACAGGCGGCAAGATTTTGGATATTGTAAACAACACTTACTCTAATGTCACATCGTCTGACTCGTCAGACAACGGCAGTGTTGCTGACATCACAAATGATGGCAATATCGTAGTCGGTCTTTACCAAGACAAGCCCGCTTTCTGGAATAAAACAACGCAAGTGTGGACCACGCTCCCCGCGCCTACCGGCACTAACGAGACCGGCTCGGCTGTCGCTGTCACTGGCGATGGCAAATACGCCGTGGGCTATGTTTGGGGCAACAGTTCTGACAACACCAACAACGAGTTCAAAAGCTATGACCAACAAGCTGTCATGTGGAACTTGACAACAAAGCGTGTTGTTTCACTCAATAATGTACCGACCTTAGACCTTTCACGCAAAAATCAATATCAAAGCACCTTCCGCAACA
This sequence comes from uncultured Bacteroides sp., assembly GCA_964469875.1. GTDB lineage: Bacteria > Bacteroidota > Bacteroidia > Bacteroidales > Muribaculaceae > CAG-873. The sequence continues at coordinate 4,430 of CAYYAA010000018.1, read as the reverse complement.
TCTCTGCCGACGGCAAGTATATCCTCGGCGTTAACTCTTACAGCTATGTTGCAAGCACAGCTTTCTACGTTTATGATGTTGACAATGCGACTTATGACTATATCGGTTTCGAGATGACCGATGACTCTTGCAATGCAAAAGTAGCAGGTATTCACCACATCGAATCTGCCAACATGAGTGCATCCGGCAAGTATGTTACCGGCTCGGCTTATATGGTCAAAGATGACAACGGCACTGTTGCCAACGAATATGAAGTTGCCTATCGCTACAACTGCGAGACCAAAGAGTTTGAGCTCTTTGACGGTGATGGCGACAGCGGCATCGTGGGCTTCGGCATTGACGACAACGGCACAATCTATGGCGCTACTCCGACAAGCGACCCCGTTCGCGAGGTCTACATCCGCCACGGCAAATACTGGTATGGCTTATCTCAAGTCCTCAGCCAACGCTATGGCATTGACTTCGAGAGCAAGACAGGCTTTGAGAACACAGGCTCACCGGTCGCAGTGTCTTCTGACGGCCGCATCATCGGCACATTCACCAACCCCGAAGACGGTGCCGGCTACATAATGTCTCTCTATGAGGATATCAACGATGCTTGCGAGGCTGTTGACCTTATGGGCAACTACACCGTCTCTCCCGTCTCAGGTTCAAGTTTCTCAACCTTGTCTGAGTTGACCGTAAGTTTTGACCGCAACATCACATTGAACGGCAACGGCAAGAACGTGCAACTCCTTGACGAGAACGGCAAGCTCGTGCGCAACTCACTCGGCATCTCCGTCAACACAGCAAAGGCTACAATCCAGTTCCGTCCGACTTCACTCGAAGCAGGCAAGAACTACACCATCGTTATCCCTGCCGGAACACTCTCTATGGCTACGGACAGCGAGGTGAGCAACCGCGAAATCAGCATCAAATACATAGGTCGCAACGATGCTCCGGTTAAGCCCGTGACAATCTATCCGACCGTTGGCTCTGCTATCAGCAAGTTAGACTATTCATCAAGCCACATCGTGCTTAACTTCGACGCTAACATCCTCGTCAGCGACGGCGTTACAGCTGCCATATATCGCAACAATGAAGAGGAAGCCTATGAGTCTCTCTCTCTCGCTTCTTCAGGCAATCAACTTGCTCTTTACCCCATCAACACCCTCTACCTCTACCAAGGCAACAGCTATCGCATCGTCATCCCGGCAAACGCTGTGACTGATGCAGGTGGCGCAGGTGGCAATGAGGAAATCACTCTCAACTATACAGGCAACTACGAGCGCGAAGTCTCTTCTGACGACAAGATTCTCTTCAGCGAAGACTTTGAAGGCGGCCTCGGCACTCAGTTGATGTTCTACGAGGGCGACAACAACACCCCGACCTCAGAGATGCAAGGCTATGGCTTCACCAAGAGCACTACTCCGTGGTGGATTGGTAGTGATGAAGGCGAAGGCGACTATGCCGCTATGTCTCACTCATCATACTCTCCCGCAGGTAAGAGCGATGACTGGATGGTGATACCGCAAATCTATGTTCCCGACGAGAACTGCTACTTGTCATTCAAATCTCAAGGCTTCAGCAAGTCAGCTTCTGACCACCTCAAAGTCTACGTCATCCCCTCTGAGACTGTCTACAACGACATCACAGCAGACGCTATCGCTGACTTCAAGGCTAACCGCATCTTGGTTTACGACAAAGTTCAAGACCCCGGCACCAACGAGCAAACCCTCGCCGGCGACTGGACACCCAACGAAATCTCTCTCTCTGACTTCATCGAACAAGACGTTTATATCGCATTCGTTAACGAGAATGAAGACCAAAGCATCGTCTTTGTCGATGATATTGAGGTCATCCACGATATGCGCTTCTTGACTGCTATCGACAACGAAACTACCGTCGTAGCTAAAGACGAAATCGAGATTTTCGGTCGCATCGCAGTGCAATCTGAAGTTGCTTCTTACTCATCAGCAACGTTGACACTCTACAACGACAACGGCAAAATTGTTGACACTATCGAAGAAACAGGTTTGAACATCACAAACGCCTCTGCTTACAGCTTCCGTTTCAGCAAACCACTGCCTTTGGAAATTGGTGTTGATAACTACTTCAAAATCGTTATCAAACTTGACAACGAGGAGTACACAATCTCTCGCACTATCACCAACCTCGCATTCCGCCCCACCAAGCGCGTATTCCTCGAGGAATATGCCGGTAGCGACTGCGGTAACTGTCCCCTCGGCACTTTAGCTATCGAGAAGTTGCAAAAGGAACTTCCCAACAACTTCATCGTTGCGTCTATCCGCTCTTACAACGGTGACGTTCTCGGCTCTACATTTGACAGCTACACCACATACCTCGGATTGAACAGCGCAGGCGCTCCCTCAGGCATCATCAACCGCTCTACCATCGCATACCCGATGGTGCAGACAAACGCAACTTATGTGTTCAATGCTCCCGAAGGTGCATCTAAGCTCTGGACAGACATCGTATATGACGAGCTTGACACTCCGGCTATCGCCGACATCTCAGTATCTGCAACTTACAACGCAGAGACAGGCATCATCGCCGCTCCTTTCAACGTGAAATATGCGCTCGACAAGACTAATGTCAACGTCAGCGTCCTCTTCATGGTGCTCGAAGACAATCTTCTGACTTACCAACGCAACTACTTCTACACCACCTCTAACCAGCCCAACCTCGGTGAATGGCAAAAAGGCGGCATCTACGGTCAAGCTGAATATGTTTATCCGTTCTATGCCAACGACGTAGTTCGCGCTATTATCGGCAACACTATCAACGGTACACAAGGCTATGTGCCCTCTAAGGTGACTGCCGGCGCTGACAATGGCGACACATTCTACTTCAGCGCACCTCAATCTGTCGAGAACTATGACAACACTCACGTTGTCGCTGTCTTGATTGACAACAACACCGACGCTGTTATCAACGCTGCTATCTGCAAAGTCCAAACTGATGATGCATCAGGTGTCACCAACGTGACAACAGACGGCAATGGCATCAGCATCTCTGTTAACGCTGACGGTGACGTTGTCGTTGAATCAAACGCCACTGCAACTGTCCAAGTCTATGACCTCGCCGGCGCTACTATCGCAACAGCTTACGGTCAAGACCAAGTCATTGCCGCTACCAACGGCTACAAGGGCATCGCTCTCGTTAAGGCTGTTACTGCCAACGGCTCTAAGACTGCCAAAGTTATCATTAAGTAATATCACTATGGCTTCGCCCTTCTAAACAAGGGTGAAGCCATAATTACTATAAAGAGTTCAAAAACACTACTAAATATTAACTAATTAACTAATCCTTCCGTAACATGAAAGATTTATACCGTTCTCTTACAAAGAAGTATCTTTCACGGTTGTTCGCTCTTGCGGTATTCGCTTCAGCTACAGCTTCGGTCAGCGCAGGTGTCGTTGACTTCGGAGAAATGCAGTTGAACACAGAGTACACGATTCAAGCCGATTTCAACGACTATCAAGGTACTTTCACAGCTCCCAAATCGGGCGTTGTTTACTGCGAAACCCCATCAGGTCAGCAGTTCCTCCCCTATTCTGACGAAGCTCACGACAACGCTGTCAGCATCACAAGTGGTAGCATCGTAGGCAACACATTCCCCTACTCTTTCAAAGCTACTGCCGGCACGACTTACTATTTCTTCACTTCATTCGCAATGAATGGCGGCACATTCAAGATGGAAATGGATCAAGCTCTTGCCATCAGCGAATCAACCGCTCCCAACGGCTCTACTTTCAGCGCAGCAGGCGGTGGTGCTATTGACATCACTTTCAACCAAGCTATCGCCTTGGATAAAATCACCGTCACTGCCGGCAACGTCACTAAAGGCGTAACCGACTACCGCGTTAGCAACGTATTCCTCACTATCAACCTCGCTGACCTGCTCACCGGCTGGTACAACGACGGCACTCTCACCGCAGGTCAACAATTCGTTGTAAAAATTGAAGGCCTTCGCTCTGCTGCTGACGCTACCGCCCTCTATGACGGCACAGGCGTGCTTGAGTTGACTTACACCGCAGCTAACGCTCCTATCACTATGGAAAGCGCAACAAACGCTGACGGTTCTTACTCTTTTGTTGGCAACGCAACTCCCTCTATCGACTTCCTCTCATACTTTGCTGACACTAACGCCAACGGCAAGTATGTCTTCACTTTCTCAGCTCCTCTCGACCCGACACAAGGTCTTGTTTCTCTCCAATATGGCAGCTCTGAAGGCGGTGACGGTGAATTCTATCAAGAATACATCACCCCGACATTCAGCAACGACAACAAGACTATGACCATTGACGTTACCGGCAAAGTTCGCCTTCCTAAAGACATGGTGTCTTCTGCCACAGACTACGGCACAATGCTGCTCGCCCTCAACCGCCTCACCGGTGCTGACGGTCAATATGTCTACACCGACAATC
>CAYYAA010000017.1:0-27113 GCA_964469875.1 uncultured Bacteroides sp. | reverse complement strand
TTAACTGATGTTTTTTTGCTCGTTTAGGTTATTTTTCGTGCTAAATGTTTGTGATATAGTTTTAATAAAACACTGCAAATTAGTTGATTAGGTAGAAATTGGCAATATTTAACATTGTACACTTTTAGATATTGTAAATTTTGAATTGTAATATGCTCGTTTTTTACAATAACTAAATTCAAGTTTCTAACGATTTATTTAACTCTTGACCTTGCGAGATAGATGCACATGCGAGGACTTGCTGTCGTCAGCAAGTCCTCGCGGCGTTTAATATAATCTATTGTCTAATTTTGCGGCTATTTTTTAGCGTAGAATGTGATGGGCAAAGTGAAGTTGATGTCTACCGCTTCGCCGTTCTCATTCTGTCCGGGTTCCCATTTGGGCATTGATGAAACCACGCGCACTGCTTCAGCGTCAAGTGCCTCGATAGATTCTGATCTTATGACTGTCGGGTTGGCGATTTCACCGCTCTTTGTCACCGTAAATTCGACAACTACAGAGTGCTTCTTGTTGTCCTTGGGTGCGCCTGTGGGGTAGGTGATATTATCTGACAGCCATTTAATCATTTCGCCTTCACCACCAACGAATGTCGGGATTTTGGCGGCAGTCTTGCCTGTTGCAGGTTTATTGGTGTAAATCATTAGCTTGCCGTTGGGATAGGCAGGGTCATTTTTGATTACTTGCATTGACTTAATATCGCTTGGGCTGATGCTATTAAGTTTTTCGGGAGTTGACTCTACATCGTCAATGAAGTAGGTCGGAGCGGCATCAAGCGTCTTGTCTGTCTTGTCTGTCTTGTCCGTTTTGTCATCGGCAGCGGGTGCAGTGGCAGTCACGGCAAGGGCGGCAGGTGTGTTCTCAGCGACACTTTGTGCGGGGGCATTGCTTACGCTGACATTCTCAGTCGGCGCGATAGACGTGGCATCGCTGACCGTGAGCCTGTTGAAAGTAGATGCAATAACCGGTTGGTTAAGAGCAACTACGGCGGCAATAATAGCAATCGGTGTGAGCACCGCAGCCGCAGTGCGATTTACGGAAGTCGGTTTCTTGTTTAACATCATGATAATTCGTAATTTTAGTTGACTATTATTGATACCATTTGCCACTGCAGGCACGGCCGTGCTTATTACTTTACTCAGCAGTAGCATCTGATATGTTTTTGCATCAAATCCTGTGGATAATACGGCATCATCTGCTTGATATTCATGTATGACTTGCAAGTCGCGACATACTAAATATGCAATCGGATTATACCAGTTAATCACTTTATATACTTGCAGATAGAGCAAGTCGGCACTGTGGCGAAGCTGTATGTGCTGACGCTCGTGACAGCTAATGACGGCGTAGTTGTTGCGGTAATCTTCCTCTGTCATTATGATATAGCCAAACCAACTGAATGAGCCGTATTTGCTATTGGCGATGATGATTCTACGGTCTTCTGTGCTGCGCTGACCTCGTGCGATGAGCAGTGCCAACTGCACTATATTATATAATGTGGCGCAGAGCGTTATAATCACGCCGATAGCGTAAATCGTAATCGCAATTGTTGCGAAGTCAATGCCGCTCGCCGTAGTCGTTGCTGTCGTGTTGTCGTTGACGATAGCCATGCCGAGTTTGCCAATCTCGATGTCGCTGACTTGAGCGGCAGAGCGCAGAGTCTCAACGAGTGCCAAAATCGGGCTGCACAATAGCGATATTGTGACGATAGACAGCAGCATTGTGCGGTTATGGTCATGTTGTGTGGAGTTGCGGAATGCAATTTTGTAGACGGTATAGAGAGCCGCGAGCATTACGCTTGCTTTTAAAGAGAAAACAAACAAAGTTCCCATGGCAGTTATTTTTCGTCGTTAGTACTCTGATTTTCGATTTTGTCAATAAGGTCACGCAATTCGTCAACTGAAAGGTGCTCATCCTTGACCAATGTGGAGACCATATTCAGGTAGGAATTTCCGAAGAAACGCTTTGCGATGCCGCCCAAGGATCTGCGGCGATATTCGCTGAGCTCGACCGTCGGCACATACTGATAGGTGTTGCCGTGTTTGATGTGGCGCAGATAGCCTTTAGTCTCCAATCCGCGCACAAATGTAGAGATTGTGTTAAAGTGAGCTTTCTCCGGCCACATATCGACGATTTCTTTAACATATAGTGGGCCGTGAGACCAAAAGCAGCTCATTACCAATTCTTCTTTATCTGATAACTTTTTGCTATTCATAATATAACGTTTACCGCAACTAAACCTTTAGTTGCGCTGCAAAGTAACAACTAAATTTTTAGTTCTGCAAACGAAAATATTAGTTTTAACCTATATTAACGGGTAAAGCGGGTCTTTTGTCAGACTTAAGAGTCAAGAGTGCACAAATTAAATAAAGAAAAGGAGATTAAAATTGCATAGATTATCAGATAGTTGTAACTTTGTGGCATAAACATAACAATAGACAAACTAATAACATGGCAACTCCAATAAAAGCAGTCCCAATCTTATCCGGCGACTTAGCGGATGAATTCGTTCGTAAAGCGGAGGAAAATGAGCGCAAGCCGCGCAGAACATCTTCCGACACTCAACGCGCTATTGTCAGAGAAATGGAGAAACAGCTTAGAGAATTTATCCCATCTTGGAAAAAATAATGATACCAAACAACTCGTTTTCACTATCGCAAGAATGTCAAATGCTAAAATTAGATAGCGATGTGCTTGCTCATTGCACTCATTTCTCATGTGGAGACAATGACCTGGATGATTTTTTTGCTAATGATGCTGTGGCTTATGAAAAAGACCTTATGGGCAAGACTTATTGTTGGCTACTGAAAGATGATAATACAAAGATTGTTGGCATGATAACATTGGCCAATGCTGGGATACAAACTACGCATCTAAATAAACATCCACGAAGAAAACTAAATGAACATATAGCATTTAATAAGAGAGGACGTACATATCCGGCTGTTTTGATTGGACGTTTGGGTGTAAGTAAGGAATTTCAAGGGAAAAATTTTCAGATTGGTGCACAAATCATGGATTTTATCAAAACATGGTTTGATGGCGTTGATAATAAAACAGCGTGTCGTTTTTTATTAGTTGATGCTATTAATAATGAGCACACCATTAGATATTATGAGCGTAACGGTTTTAACCCGCTTTTTCCGCGTGAAGAGGACGAAAAAGAGTTTTACGGTATTTCTACCGATGTTAAACTTCGCACGAGAATGTATTATTTTGACTTAATATAGCTATTTGCGTTTGGAGAGGGATGAGTGGAGGAGGTTGGTGAATTGGTAGTTTTTTAAGCCCCAGCGTGGTGAGATGAGCATTTCGGCAGGGGATTGCGACACAAAGCGCTCGATGGCGATGTCGGGACGCAGTCGCTCAATGACTTCGCAACAGAGGTCGATGTATTGTTCTACGGTAAAATCTTTGACGGAGTAAAGTCCTGCGGCAAGGTCGCGAGCAAGGCGTGTGCCACGGATTATTTGCAGTTGGTGTAGCTTTATGGTTTGCACCGGCAGGTCGTTGATGCGGTCTATTGTGCTGAGCATCATCTCTGTTGTCTCGCCGGGTAAGCCCATGATGAGGTGCAGTCCGACGTGCAGTCCGACTGCGGCGGTGCGTGTCACAGCGTCAACTGTTTGCTGCCATGTGTGACAGCGGTTGATGAGCTGGAGTGTACTGTCGTGGGAGCTCTCTGCGCCATATTCGATGAATACGGGTTGAGTGGCATTGAGCTTGCAGAGTCCGCTGAGCAGCTCGTCGGGCATACAGTCGGGGCGTGTGCCGATAATCAATCCGACAATATCGTCTACGGCGAGTGCTTCGCGATAGAGTTGCATGAGACGCGCGGGGCTGTCGTAGGTGTTTGTGTATGATTGGAAATACGCCAAATAGCGCATTTGAGGGTATTTACGAGCAAAGAACTTCTTGCCGGCAGCGAGTTGACCGCTGATGTCGAGTTTGCGTTTGGCGAAGTCGGGACTGAATGTGCGGTTGTTGCAGTATGTGCAGCCGCCGATGCCGATTGTGCCGTCGCGGTTGGGACAGCCGAAGTCGGCGTCAATAGATAGCTTCTGTATTTTGCCGTCAAATATCTCGGCGAGGTAGTCGGAGTAGTCTTTGTAGTAAGGGTTCATTATAAGCGAGAGCAGCGGTTAAGCAGGAGAGCGTCAAGGCTGACCATAGCGGCGAGTGCTTCGACGATGGGCACGGCGCGAGGCACGACGCAGGGGTCATGGCGACCGCGGGCGTGGAGTGTTGCTTCGTTGCCGTTGGTGTCTATGGTCTTAACGTCGCGCAGCAGTGTAGCCACGGGTTTGAAGGCGACTCTGAAGTAGATGTCTTCGCCGTTGGTGATGCCGCCTTGTATGCCGCCTGAGTTGTTGGTCATAGTGCGCACGCGCTTGTTGCTGTCGAGATATAGCGTATCGAGGACCTCGGAGCCGCGTTTGCATACGCCGTCAAAGCCCATGCCGTATTCAAATCCTTTTGCGGCATTTATGCTCATCATGGCTGCGGCGAGTTGAGATTGGAATTTGCCGAATAGTGGCTCACCGAGACCGACGGGCAGGCCTTTGATAACGCCGGTGGCGATGCCGCCTATTGTGTCACCGTCTTTTTTGACATCGAGGATAAGCTGCTCCATCTCAGCGGCTAATGCTTTGTCGGGACAGCGCACGGGGTTGGTGTCTATGTCTGACGGATTGACTTCGGTGTGTGGCACTGAGAGACGGAGGCTGCCGACTTGTGATGTGTAGGCAAAAATCTCGACACCGAGTTGCACGAGGGCTTGACGTGCAAAAGCACCGGCAACGACCCAAGCTGCGGTGGCGCGAGCTGATGAACGACCGCCGCCGCGGTGGTCACGTAGACCGTATTTTGCTGAGTAGGTGTAGTCGGCGTGTGACGGACGATACATTCTCATCATTTCATCGTAGTCACCTGAGCGGCTGTCAGAATTGCGTATGATGAAGCCGATGGGTTGACCTGTGGTAACATTGTCGAGGAGCCCTGAGAGAATCTCAACGCGGTCAGCCTCGTTGCGGGCTGTTGTGATATTTGATTGACCGGGGCGACGACGGTCGAGTTGATATTGCACGGCATCGAGGTCGATGTGTACTCCGGCGGGCATACCGTCGATTATTCCTGAGAGGGCAGCGCCATGACTTTCGCCGCTGCAAGTGAGTTTGAAGATGTTACCGAATGTATTCACGGTGAAAATGATTAGGCAGGTTTATTAGTCTTTAATGAGGTCAGTGACTTCGGCATTGACATATTTGATAAGGTCAGCCGGAGCAATTTTTAGTTGTAGTCCGCGCACGCCGGCACTGACGAAGATGTGTTCAAAGTCGAGTGCTGTAGTGTGAAAGAACGTGGGAAATGGTTTCTTCATGCCGACAGGTGAGCAGCCGCCACGGATATATCCTGTCAGTGGCAGCAGCTCTTTCATCGGTATCATTTCAGCTTTTTTGGCACCAATAGCGCGGGCTGCCTTTTTGAGGTCAACCTCGCAGTTGCCGGGGATTACGCAGACGAGGTGTCCGACTTTTTCGCCTGACAGCACGAGCGTTTTGAACACCTGATTGATGTCTTCGCCTAATTCGTCGGCGACGTGTTGTGCGGCGAGGTCGTTTTCATCAAATTTGTAGGGTATAAGCTCATAGCTGATGCCGGCGCGAGTCAGCAGTCGCGATGCGTTGGTCTTAGGGGTGGATGCCATAGCTGTATGTGTTGTTTAAATCTCGTTTAACATGATGAAGCGGTCAGCGTCGATGGCAGCGCGGCAGCCCATGCCTGCGGCTGAGATTGCTTGCTTATAGGTGGGGTCGGCAACGTCACCGGCAGCGAATACGCCTTCGATGTTGGTTTGTGTTGATTGACCTTTGACCTTGATGTAGCCTTCAGAGTCAAGCTCGATGTATGGCTCAAAGACTTTGACGTTTGGCTGGTGGCCGATAGCGAGGAAGAAGCCGTCAATGGCGATGTCAAAACATTCTTCTTTGTCAGTGCCTTTGTGACGGATGAGGTGTGCGCCCTCGACAAATTCTTCGCCAAAGAGACCTGCTGTGTTTGTGTTGAACAGAATTTCGATGTTGGGGTTGTCGAGCACACGGCGCTGCATGACTTTAGATGCGCGCAAGTGGTCTTTGCGAACAATCATGTAGACTTTCTTAGCTAAGCCTGAGAGATACATTGCTTCCTCACACGCGGTGTCGCCGCCGCCGACAACGGCAACGATGCGTTTGCGATAGAAGAAGCCGTCGCAGGTGGCACACGCTGATACGCCCATGCCCATATATTTTTGCTCATCGGGCAAGCCGAGGTACTTGGCAGACGCACCCGTGGCGATGATGACAGTCTCGGCGATGATAGTGTCCTTGTCGTTGACGGTGATAGTGAAGGGGCGTTGTGAGAAGTCAACGGCAGAGACGCGGCCGGTGATGATTTGAGTGCCGAAGCGCAGCGCCTGAGCGCGCAGGTCTTTCATCATATCGGGACCTGTAACGCCTTCGGGATAGCCCGGGAAGTTCTCGATTTCGGTAGTTGTCACGAGTTGACCACCGGGTTGAGGACCCTCGATGAGGGTGGGGGTGTGACCTGCTCGTGATAAGTAAATAGCAGATGTAAAACCTGCCGGACCTGAGCCTATGATAAGGCATTTAACTTTGGTTTCACTCATAATATAATATGGTTAGAGGTTTATTAACGAAGGTCTACGATAGACTTTGCGGGATAGCGTTTCTTGTCATAGTTAAAGACCGAAGCGGCTTGGGCTTTGCCTTTTTTGACGGATTTGAGCGCGGCACTGATTACGGTTTTGTTTGTGAACGTGACATCAATAGCTTCGGGCAAGTCGTTTGTAGCGTTTATTGTGATAATAGCGCGCTTGATTGACGAGGATTTAGCTTTTGGCGTGAGCTCGACCTTGTAGCAACCTTTTGGCGCTGTCAGTTTGCGACATGAGTAGTGTGTCTGGAAGTGGTTGACAATGGCAAATGGATTTGACTCCATAATCTCATCGGCTGTAGGCTCGGTGATGTCCACCTCGTTGGCAGAGGCGAGCCATGTCCATTGTGTCTTGCCGTTAAACCAGACGCGCATTTCTTTTGACGATAAGAAGAATTTGTTTTTGGCGATGATGATTTTGCCGTCACAGCTTTGTGCTGTATTGGTCATCACAAATGACGCTTCAATAGACGGTGTGTTGTTGATGACCGATGCGGTGCGCGACAGGATGCTCGCTGCTGTTTCTTCGGCTTGCGCTGTCGTCAACATACTGATGAGCAGTGCAGCCAATATGGTGAAATATTTACGTGTAATGGTCATAGCTGATTTGTTGAGATTAGTTTTGCGCTAAGATGCGTTCAAGGGTGTCGGGGTCAACCAAAACGGCGCGAGGCTTAGAGCCGTCAGCAGGTCCGACGATTCCGGCAGCTTGCATTTGGTCCATAATCTTGCCCGCCTTGTTATAGCCGATGCCGAAGCGGCGTTGAAGTGACGAGGTTGAGGCTGTTGACTGTTGAACGACAAAGCGTGCACATTCGTCAAACTTATCATCGCGGCGTGAGAGGTCAACAGATCCGTCGGGCATTTCAACCGCAGGCTCTGGCAGGAGGTAAGCCGTTTCAAAGCCGATTTGGTTGTCGATATGTTCGGCGATAGCGTCAACTTCTTCGGTGTCAATGAAGGCACATTGCACACGTTCTACTTTACCATTGTGAGAGAAAAGCATATCACCGCGACCGATGAGTTGGTTTGCACCCGGGCGGTCGAGGATTGTCATAGAGTCGATGCGCTGTGACACGCGGAAGGCAATACGTCCGGGGAAGTTGGCTTTAATCATACCGGTGATGACATCGGTTGACGGACGTTGTGTTGCGATAATCATGTGCATACCGACGGCACGAGCTTTCTGTGCGATACGTGCGATAGGCATTGAGATTTCCTTGCCTGCGGTCATGATTAGGTCAGCAAACTCATCGACCACCATCACGATGTATGGCATATAGCGGTGTCCCTTTTCGGGGTTCAGACGATGTTGAGAGAACTTGTGGTTATATTCTTCAAGCGAGCGCACGTTGGCGAGACTGAGCAGCTCATAGCGTTTATCCATCTCGATACACAGCGAGTTGAGTGTTGCGACAGCCTTTGACGGGTCTGTGATAATGGCATCTGACTCATCGGGCAGCTTCGCGAGATAGTGGCGTTCAAGACGCTTGTAGAGACTGAACTCGACCATTTTCGGGTCGATAAGGACAAACTTTAACTCGGTAGGGTGCTTCTTGTAGAGCAATGATGCAATGATGCAGTTCAAGCCGACAGACTTACCTTGACCTGTTGCACCGGCAACGAGCAAGTGCGGCATTTTTGCAAGGTCTTCGATGAAGATGTCGTTAGAGATTGTTGCGCCCATAGCCATAGGCAGCGCCATCTTGCACTCGGCAAACTTGCGCGAGTTGATGATGGTGTACATTGACACGGTCTTGGGGTCACGGTTAGGCACCTCGATGCCGACAGTGCCCTTGCCGGGAATAGGCGCGATGATGCGGATGCCCAAGGCTGCAAGGCTCAGCGCGATATCGTCTTCAAGACGCTTGATTTGAGCAATGCGCACGCCTTCGGCAGGCACAATCTCGTAGAGCGTAACTGTGGGGCCTACTGTCGCCTCAATGCGCGTGATGGGTATCTTGTAATCGAGCAAAGTCTTGGTGATGAGCTCTTTGTTCTCTTGTTGCTCGGTCTCATCCATAGCAGGACCGACGGGACGGTCTATCAGCAAGTCAACCGGAGGGAATGTATAGCGTGACAGCTCGGCGCGGTGGTCAAACTCAGGTTGGTTTGACACGTCAGAAGGCTCGCCGTTGCCCTCATACTGTTCAATTGTTCCAACATTAATGTCAAATTCGGTATTTGTCTCCGCGTTATCAGCGGCGGCGGCAGCTGCTGCGCTCGGTGTGGCGGGCGCGCTCGGAGTCGAGGGGAGGTTCTGAATGGTCGGCGCTGTCTCTTGGTCAGCCGTGTTCTCATCGTCCTCAAACGAGATTGTCGGCGTGAGTCCGCGTTCAAGGTTGACTTGCTCCTCAGGCTTGTCGAGCTCGTCAATGGGCTGCAATTCCGGACCTTCACCAACCGTCTCGCCAACCGTCTCGTCAACCGCCTTTTTACTTGACGGTATGATAGCCTTAACGAGCTGAACGCTGCGGCGGAATGTTGACTTAATCTGATAGAGATAAATGCTCACCAAAATGCACAGCAAGATGATGGACACAGCGAAAGCGCCCACGGCATCGCTGACGTGCAACAGCCACTGATTGACATAATGGCCGTGGTTGCCGCCCCAACTTATCGTGGAGTCAATATTATAAGTCACCAAACCGAGTATGATAGACAAGGAAATGGCGGTGTAAAGGCATTTAAATGTCAATGACCAGAAGCGGCACTTCATCACGCCGCATAAGGTCAATCCCAAGAGTGCTAAATAGATAACGCTGATAAACGAAGCGACGCCCAAGGTGTCAACCAAGAGCCAGTGGGCGAGGACAACGCCAAATGCGCCCCCTGCATTATCCACAGGGACATTAGAGTCAGCCATCTGCATCATCGTCTCTGACATGGCACGGCTTTCGTCGCTGCCGCCAGACTTGATGTAAGAAATGGCGCATAGCAGCATCACTAAGGCTACGACAAGCAGCGTGCAGCCCATAGCGAGATGCGTGCGCTTGTCTTTGAAAAAGTCAACAATTCCGCGGCTGTTGCGCTTCGGACGTTGCTTAATTTGTTGACGCTGCTGTTTGCGTCTAAGGTCATTGCCTTGATGACGTTCACCGCTTGACGCTCGGCGTTCACTGCTCTGACGACTTGCGGTCGGTTTACGGTTACTCGGCAGCGCCTCCGGTGTGTAACCGTCAATTGATATATCGTAATTATCGTTTGGATTCATTATCGTGTTATGGGGTGGGGTGTATTACAATTTGTGTAAATACGAAATAACATCTTTAGGATTTTTGGCACTAAAGATAGAGCTGCCTGCAACGACGGCATCCGCACCGGCTTCAGCCACCAACGGCGCAGTCGTGAGGTTAATGCCACCGTCAACTTCTATGATAACATCGGCGTTACTTTTGTTGACCATTTCTTTGAGACGGCGTATCTTTGTGAGTGAGTTTTCGATGAACTCCTGACCGGCAAATCCGGGGTTGACACTCATAATCAACACCAATCCGACATCGTTTATGACATCTTCAAGCATGCACACCGGCGTTGACGGATTGATAGTGACACCCGGCATCATTCCTGCCGCCTTGATAGCCTGTATCGTGCGATGGAGATGTGGACAAGCCTCATAATGAACATTCATTATCGCCGCGCCACAGTCGCGCACCTGCGAGATATAATTCTGAGGATTCATAATCATCAAATGCAGGTCAATCGGCTTTGTGCTATATTGCGCGACAGCTTTCATCACAGGGAAGCCAAACGAGATGTTAGGCACGAACACGCCGTCCATAAAATCAAGATGCACCCACTCGGCATCGCTGTTATTTATCATTTCAATATCCTTCGCCAAGTTTGCGAAGTCAGCAGAAAGAATTGACGGTGAGACTATCATTGTTTGTTGGAGTTTTTAGATGATTTTTGTGTTTTAAAAGCGTTATAGACAATTACCGCAATGCAAATCACTGCGATGGCGAGACCGCCCTTGCTCAGATAGCCATTGTAGCGTTCAACCTGCTCAAAGAGCATATCGAGAGACACCTGAGTGCCAAGCCACCAACCCAAGCCGGCGAGTATTGCATTCCACACCATAGCGCCTAAGCCGGTGAACAACACAAACTTGCCGACATTCATCTTGGCAAGCCCGGCAGGTATCGAAATCAGTTGACGCACAGCGGGAATAAGACGACCGATAAAGGTCGAAGCCGCGCCATGCTCGTCAAAATAATGCTCGGCATACTCCACCTTCTCTTGATTGATAAGACACGCATGACCAAACTTTGAATTGGCAAAGCGATAAATCAGCGGGCGACCTAACCACAATGACAAATAGTAGTTGACCAAAGCACCGAAGATAGCGCCTGCTGTTGCCACCAACACGATAGCCGCTACATTCATATCGCCTTTTGCCACGGCGAGATATGCTGCCGGCGGAACTATCACCTCTGACGGGAATGGTATAAACGAACTCTCTATTGCCATAAAGACAAAGACAAACAGATAATTAGCGTTTTCGACAAACCAGCCAAAGAACTGTGAAGCATCAAACAAGGATAGTGGTAGCAGTACGTCAATCATTATTACTAAATACTATGGGCGAAAGTTTTAATTTTAAAATTAGACAATCAGTGCGCAAATTTTAACTCACGCACAAACATACTGCAAAAGTACAAAAATTAATGTGATTAATCCACCCTAAAATCATAAAAATATTTGACAGAATAAATCAAAGTGAACAAATAGAGTCATAAATCCTTAAATCACGGTTTAATCGTTCAAAATTAACGCTCAATATATCAAAATATAAAATAATCGCTATCTCTGCGCATTCTGCTCATTGCCCAACAAGACCAATTGGGCAGAGCCTTGCAAGACCTTAGCTTAAAAAAACAGAACGAGCATCTAAGAATGCATGAAAAAACTATATGTATATGCTGACTTCAATTGGCTAAGGGGCTAAAAATAGACCGTTGGAGAAGGTTTGCGGCGTTTTTCTCCGCAAATTTGCGGAGATTATTTGCTTTTCTCGCCGCATAATGCTATTTTTGCAGCATGGTAATGCGACATCAACATACAAATTACATTTGGCAACGTGCTGAATGGCCTTGTTTTAGCTGGGATGCTGAACGCTTGCTCACGCCTATCGCCGAGGTAAGTGAGCTGCATGGGCGTTTGTCAGGGCAAATGGCTATGCTTGGCTTTAATGAGAAGAGCGAAGCACATCTTAGGGCTTTAACCGATGAATTGGTTAACTCTTCTGAGATTGAGGGCGTTGTGCTTAGTCGTAACTCCGTACGTAGTTCGATAGCTCGCAAGTTAGGCATTGAGTTAGACGGCACTTTTATCGAAGACCATTATGTTGACGGACTTGTCGAGGTTATGCTTGATGCTATAGCCCGATATGATAAACCGCTTGACAGAGAGCGATTATTCGGCTGGCATTGTGCCTTATTCCCGACAGGCAGGAGCGGCATGTACAAGATAACAGTAGGCAATTGGCGTGTCGGAGAAGAGCCGATGTTAGTCGTGTCGGGCGCTTTCGGACATGAAAAAGTGCATTATCAAGCACCGCCATCTGCCGACGTTCCGACTGAGATGTCGCGGTTTTTAGATTGGTGCAATATGAAAGCCGAGATGTCACCAATTATCAAATCTGCTATTGCGCATTTATGGTTCGTGTCCATTCACCCGTTTGATGATGGCAATGGACGGTTGAGCCGTACAATATCTGATATGTACCTCGCCGGGTTAAACGGCGGCAATATCAGATATTACAGCATGTCTGCCGAAATAAATCGTTGCAAGAAAGCATATTATGATATCTTGGAGCGCACACAGCACGGCGGTTTGGACATAACCGAATGGCTGTTGTGGTTTGTCAATTGCCTGAAAAATGCCATTTTACACGCATTGGAACTTGTTGAACGCACTGTGGCGAAAGCTAATTTCTGGGATGAAAATCGTGATGTCGCAATCAATGAGCGTCAGCGCAAAATCATCAACCGCCTTTGGGACGGCTTTGACGGCAAACTCACAAGTTCTAAATATGCCAAAATTTGCAGTTGCTCACAAGACACGGCATTGCGTGATATTAGCGACTTGATTGCCAAGTCAATACTTCGTGACAGCGGAGAAAAAGGCAGAAGCAAGAATTATGTTTTGGCAAACTGATTCGCCGCATAATTCCTATATTATCTTTCAAAAAAAACTATCGCAAAGTGCTTGTTTTATAATAGAAATTTGTATTTTTGCTCTTACTAAAAATCTAACGATATGGAACCATGGATTATTTGGCTAACTGCCTTCCTATTACTCGCAGTCATTGAGGTTATAACTCAGTGGCTCACTACATTCTGCTTGGCTATCGGATGTCTTGCTGCGCTAATATGCAAACTTGCAGGCGCAACCATCAGCTATCAACTCATCGCTTTGGGTATCACTGCATTAGTGTCATTTGTCATTGCAGCGCCTTATTTCAAAAAACTGCATCAGCGCAAAGGCGCAAAAGCTAAGGCAGAGAGCAATATGGACGCGCTCATCGGCCGTAAAGCTGCCGTAATCGCTGAGATTGGCGCGAACCAACTTGGACGTGTAAAAGTCGATGGCGACAACTGGCAAGCTCGCAGCATTGACGGCGGCGCTATTGACCTATCTGCACAAGTCGAAATCGTTGGCTATGACAGCATTATACTAATTGTAAAACAACTCTAAAATCTAACAATATGGACATACTAACATTTGCCATCGTGCTAATTATCTTAGCACTTGTCGTTATCAGCAAGAGCGTTAAAGTCGTTCCGCAGTCCGAAACTCGCGTTATCGAAAGACTCGGACGCTTCCACAGCGTGCTAAGCCCCGGACTGAATATCATCTGGCCATTCATTGACAAGCCAAAGAGCGTCTATACTCGTCGCATCGAGAACGCTATCGGTGGCCGTCAAGTCGTGCGAGTCTTGACAACAAGCGTCATAGATCTGCGCGAACAAGTCTATGACTTCCCCTCTCAACAAGTTATCACACGCGATAACGTCACAACCGAAATCAATGCGCTACTATACTTCCAAATCGTTGACCCAAAAAAATCTGTTTACGAAATTGAGAACCTCCCCAACGCTATTGAGAAATTAACACAAACATCACTGCGTAACGTGATTGGTGAACTCGAACTCGACGAGACATTGACCTCACGCGACACCATCAACAGCAAGTTGCAAGCCATCCTTGACGATGCCACAAACAAATGGGGCGTAAAGGTCAATCGCGTTGAGCTCCAAGACATAACACCTCCCGAATCAGTGCGCGTCGCAATGGAGAAACAAATGCAAGCCGAGCGCAATCGCCGTGCCGAAATCCTCAATGCCGAAGGCGAAAAGAAGTCACTAATCTTGCGCTCAGAGGGCGAAAAAGAATCGCAAATCAACAAAGCCGAGGCTATCAAACAAGCCGAAATCCTCCGTGCCGAAGGTACGTCTCGTGCTAAGATACTCCAAGCCGAAGCTGAAGCCGAGGCAATTCGTCGCGTGACCGAGGCAATCCAAGCAACAAAGACCGACCCTGCTGCATATATGCTCGCAACAAAATACATCGAGACACTTCAAAACATGGTTAGCGGCAAGGACAATAAGACCGTCTATATCCCATACGAAGCGACAGGCATCCTCGGCTCAATCGGCTCAATCAAACAAATCTTCGAGAAATAATCGTCCCCGACCATCGCTGCCGCCTTCCCGCCACTCGCGACGTGTCTTTTGCGCCGTTTTTTTGTGCGACGTGCCCTTGGGTACGGCAATAGATGCACGGTTTTGTCGCCATACCGAATGGCATGGCTTATTGTGTGCGTGTTTGTTACCCACGGTTGCGGTGCCTGACGGCAACCTTACCGTGGGCTACGCTTATTTCTGCGGCAAAAGCCGCAGTCTACGCCTAATGGCGTAGGGGTTTACATCGTGTCGTTCCAGTGCGAGAGAGTATGCCACGCCAAGACGAGTGACGAAGATGGTGACGTGAGGGGGATGTGGCGCGGGGGTTAGTCTTTGCAGTGGCCGCAGTTGCTGCAGCCGTTGCAGATTGGGCGGCTGCCACAGGTTTGGCAGTTTTTGCGGTAATAGGGTTTGTATAGGAGGTCTTGTGGCAGGATGTGGCCGTAACGATTGCGCAGGGTGAAGTTTATGGGTTTGCCTACGTGGCTGATGCCTGATTTGTATGCCATCTGACTTTGGATGGTCTTGTCGGGCATGGTGTATGTGCGACCGTCTTTGACAAATTGTGTTCCTGTCTCGATGAATGTGAAGTTGATGTCATGGGCACGGCATTGTGCAGATAGTTTTTTTACCCAATCGTAGTGACATGGGCGTGCTCCGTCATAGTTTTCGCCACCGGTGATTACTTGTTCTATCTGTCCTGTCTGCAGGTATTTGTCAATGTCTATTTCGCCAATGAGTGGGGCTGTCATTATGCCTTTGTGTTTGAATGGCAGGGAGAGGAGTATGGGTATGCGTTCGTCGGCGCGTTCTTGGTTCTCACAGGTTACGTTAAAGAATACGTTGTCCCAGCCGTCGCCCCAATCGTCGGGCAGGCATTGTTTGACGCGTTGCGGTCGTTTTGTTAGGATGAAGAATTTGACATCGCTGCGCTGTTTGATGATGCGCCATACGTCGGGGCGCCATTGGTCGGCATCTTCGAGGAAGAAGTCTGATGACATGCAGATGCGTATCAGCTCGCCGCTTTTGATTTTGAAACGTCCATAGCGGTCGCGTTGCAGCGGGTAGTCAAAGTTTTTGGTTTTGAATATTCGCCTTGCGTCCATGCCTCGTTTTTTGTCGAGGTAGTACATATAGCAGTGCTGACAGCCTTCGCTGACTTTAACGCAACCGTGCCATGGGTTCCAAATATCGTGCATAGTTATTTAGCGTCCGCGAGTGATTGTTATGACTTCGCCGGGAGAGGTCATGAGGTCGTATTCGTAGACTTTGTTTAGTATGGGGTATTGCGGTGTTATTTTGTCAGAAATCAATGGGTCTTTGATGTCTGCTACTTCATAGAAGGGGTTTGTGTTATCGCCTTCGGCAGGTTTCAAGCCTTTTGCTGACAGTGGGATGTAAGAGCGCAGACGGAGGTTGCCGCCGAGTTGGGAAGTTATTTCGGCTGTTTCTAATTGACCTGCTTTCCACTCCATGTTGACGAGGAAACCGCCGCGTGCGACAAGACCTGCGACCTTGCCTTCAGACCATGTTGAGGGCAAAGCGGGGAGGAGGTGAAGCGCACCGTCATGGCTTTGCATGAGCATCTCGGCAACGCCGGCGGTGTAGCCAAAGTTGCCGTCGATTTGGAATGGCGGGTGTGCGTCAAACATGTTTGGGTATAGGCGTTCTTTAAAGAGGTTGTTGATGATAATTTGGGCGTGATTGCCATCGAGTTGTCGTGCCCAGAGGTTTATTTTCCAGCCGATAGACCAGCCGGTGGCTTCGTCACCGCGTTGTATGAGTGTGTTTTTAACGGCTTGGAAGAGTAGCGGAGCGCGATAAGGCGAAATCTGACTGCCGGGGTATAGTCCGAATGCGTGAGAGATGTGGCGGTGTTTGTCGTTGCAGTCGTCGAGGTCTTCGAGCCATTCTTGCAGTTGGTTGTAGCGTCCTATCTGCATAGGGGGCAACTTGGAGATGCGTGTTGTCAGGCTGTCGCGGAATGATGCGTCGAGGTTGAGTTCACGTGCTGCCGACAATGTGTTGGTGAAGAGTTCAAAGGCAATTTGGTTGTCCATTGTGCAGCCTGCAATTGTCGAGCCGTTCTTCTTTTTGTCTTCGCCTTTAGGGCCGTGTTCAGGTGAATTTGAGGGACAGGTCACCATCCAGCCATATTTGGGATGTTCGACCATATAGTCAAGGAAGAATGTGCTTGCGCCTTTCATAATGGGGTAAGCCTCGGCGAGGAATTTGCGGTCACCGGTGTAAAGGTAGTGTTGCCATAGGTGTGTGCAGAGCCATGCGCCGCCGTTAGGCCACATGCCCCAAAATGCGGGGTCAACCATACCTGTGCAGCGCCAGAGGTCGGTGTTGTGGTGGAGCACCCAACCGCGGCAGCCGTACATGTCGCGTGCTGTCTGTTGTCCTGTTACAGCCAATTCGCCGAGCATCTTGATGAGTGGCTCGGTGCACTCGCTGAGGTTGGTGACTTCTGCGGGCCAGTAGTTCATTTGGAGGTTGATATTGACTGTATATTTGCCGTCCCATGGGGCGAGTGGTTTGTCGTTCCAAATGCCTTGGAGGTTTGCGGGCTGACCGCCGGGTTGTGATGATGAAATCAGCAAGTAGCGACCATAGTCAAAGAGCAATGCTGCGAGCGAGAGGTCTTCGGCTTGGGCGTAGTCTTTGATGCGCACGTCTGTGGGCACGGTGTCGCGAGAGTTTGCCTTGCCGAGTTGCAGTGTCATGCGGTCAAATTGTTTGTGGTATGCCGCCTTGTGGTCGGTTAGCATTGCTTGATATTTGCGTGCTTTAGCTTTTGACAGCAGATTTTTTGCGCGTTTATAACCGTCAAGTGAAACGTCATTATAGTTGACGAAATTGGTTGCCGATGAAATGTAAATAATCACTGATTCGGCACCGCTGACCGTCACTGTGGAGTCACGGCTTGTGACCTTGCCACCGGTGTTTACAATTTCAAATATTGTGTTGTCACGAATTACGCCTTTCACGCCTTCGTGGTCAGCGCCGTTGACAGTTGTTGTCAGCGTGCGGCCGTTGGCTTTGGTTTGGTGTACGAGTGGCGAGGTGAATGATGCGGTGAATGATATTGCGGAGTGCTTGTCAGAGGTCAGTTTCATGACAATTACGTCATCAACAAAAGATGAGAAAATCTCGCGCTGATAGGTAGTGTCGTTGACCATATACTTGACCGAAGCGACTGCGTCAGAGATGTTAAGGTCGCGATAATATGCCGAATAATTTTTGTGGCCGAAGTTGAGGTGGAGGCTGCCGACAGTCTGATAAGGCATGCCATTGCGCGGGGTGTGGAATGTGCTGTCAACGAGAGCTTGAGCTTCGCGGAGTTTTCCGTCAAAGACGAGGCGACGCACTTCGGGGAGAGCCGCTTTTGCGGCAGGGCTGTCATTGCGATGCGGACCGCCGCCCCAGAGTGTTTCTTCGTTAAGTTGTATTTCTTCACAGTCGGGCAGACCGTAGACCATTGCGCCGAGACGGGAGTTGCCGATAGGCAGTGCTTCAGTCCACTCGGCAGCGGGTTTATCATACCAAAGTTTTAAGTCCTGCGCGTTCACCGAGACAGCGGCAAGCAGTCCGGGCAGCGCTATGATTAAGGATTTGCGGAGTTTCATCTTTAGGGTTATTTTTTAATGTAGACGATGGGCGCATCGTGCTTGACGATTAGCATTTGCAAAAGTAGCAAATAATTATCATATTTTGACTTTTTGACGGTCAAAAATAGGAAGTGAAAAATCGGGTCGATGATGGCTAATGCAAAAATTATCCACTATTTTTTGGATTATAATGCAAAAAGTTAGCATAAATTTTTGCATTAGAGCGGAATGTTTTGTAATTTCGCCACATGATAACATCTATCAATTAATATCTAACGTGCTATGATTAAGCGAATTTTGACACAAAAGATAGCAGAGCGCCTCGGACGAGGTAAAGCGATTATATTAATCGGAGCTCGTCAAGTGGGCAAGAGCACCACATTCAATGAATTGATACAGGAGCTGAAGATGCCTGTATTATCGCTTAACTGTGATGACCCGGCTGTGCTAAATATGTTGGCTGAGGTATCGACCACCGACTTAGGCAGATTAGTCGGCAACAATAAGCTCATAATGATAGATGAGGGTCAACGTCTGAATGACATCGGCATGATTGTGAAGCGAATCGTTGACAGTTATCGCGATGTGCAAGTATTGGTAACAGGCAGTTCATCGTTGAATTTGAGAAATCGTCTGAACGAGCCTATGACGGGCAGGAAATATGAGTTTATAATGTATCCTGTGTCTACCGCAGAGTTGTATCAGACCTATGATTACTTGCGCACAAATGAGCTTTTAAGTTTCAGACTTATCTATGGTTCATACCCTGATGTATTGACTCATCAATCAGAGGCACGTGAGCTGATAATGGGACTGTCAGACAGCTATCTGTATAAAGATATATTGGAATTGGATTCGGTTCGCAAGTCAGAGTTACTGCGCAAGCTGTTGGTGGCATTGGCACTGCAAGTTGGCAGTGAGGTGTCATATAATGAGGTTGCAAAGACCATAGGCAGCGACAGCCGCACAGTGGAGCGGTATATTGATTTGCTTGAAAAATGTTTTGTAATATATCGTCTGTATGGTTTAAATCGCAATATGCGCAATGAGTTGAAGAAAAGCAAGAAGATATATTTCTATGACAACGGCATCCGCAATGCCATTCTTAACAACTTCTCACCTATCGACTTGCGGTCGGATATGGGGGCGTTGTGGGAGAATTTCTTTGTTATGGAACGTATCAAAAAGAACGCATACAGCGGCAGATATGCCAACTATTATTTTTGGCGCACTACCGACCAAAAAGAGATTGACTTCATAGAGGAAGCCGATGGGACGTTCACGCTTTTTGAGATGAAATGGAATCCACACAAAGGGAAAGTCAGATTTCCGAAGGCGTTTCTCGAGAGCTATAATTGTGCGGAGTGTCATGTCGTGACGCCTGACAATTATATTGAATTGTTAGTGGAGTAAAAACAATTATTTGCGCAAGTCACAAAAATAGATTATCTTTGTCAAGTACAAAAGGCAAAATCACAGTTAGGGTGTCTGTTTGTTTCTCAATAAGAACCAAAATCCATCAACAGTGACAATTAGTTACAAACGCATCACGGCTTTTGCCAACAAAGTCAACCTTAAATAATTATTTATTTTTATGAAGTACCTAATCTATGTGCTTTGTGCTTTATTTCCCTCGTTGCTATTTGCCAACACCGGCGCGTGGGATATACAGTACAAACAGATTGAGCAAAGTATTCGACAACCGGAATTCGCAAATCGTGAGTTTAAAATCACCGATTATGGTGCAAGCACCAAAGCGTCTGCAACCGTAAACCAAAAGTCTATCAACAAGGCAATTGCAGCTTGTTCTAAGGCAGGAGGTGGTCGAGTAGTTGTTCCCGCCGGAACATTTAACACCGGTGCAATCACCCTTTTGAGCCATGTTAACCTTGAGGTTCAAAAAGATGCAACTCTCCAATTTGTATTCCAACCGGAATTGTACCCTATCGTCCTTACCCGTTGGGAAGGTCTCGATTGTTGGAACCTTTCACCGTGCATTTATGCTTATCAGCAGTATGACATCGCCATCACCGGCGAGGGCACTATTGATGGTGGCGGCACAAATGAGACATGGTGGAAATGGTGTGGCGCAGCTCACTATGGCTGGAAAGAAGGTGTAATCAGTCAGCGCAACGGTAGCCGTGCCAAGCTCTTGCAATATGCTGAAGACGGTGTTGACATGAACGAGCGCCGCTTTGGTGCGGAAGACGGTCTGCGTCCTCAGTTAATTAACTTCAACCAGTGTGACGGCGTTATCATCGAAGACGTGACTCTGTTACGCTCACCGTTCTGGGTAATCCACCCCTTGTTGTGTAAGAATGTGACAGTTAAGGGCGTACACATCAACAATGACGGTCCTAACGGCGACGGCTGTGACCCCGAATCATGTGACGGTGTGCTCATTGAGAACTGTTACTTCAACACCGGCGACGACTGTATCGCTATCAAGAGCGGCCGCAACAATGACGGTCGTCTTTGGGATAAGCCCAGTGAAAACATCATCATCCGCAACTGTCAGATGAAGAACGGTCATGGTGGTGTTGTTATCGGTAGTGAAATCTCAGGTGGTTGCCGCAATGTCTTCGCTGAGAATAATGTGATGGACAGCCCCAACCTCGACCGCGTTATCCGCATCAAGACAAACACTTGCCGCGGCGGCGTTATCGAGAATATTTATGTTCGCAACATCTCTGTCGGTCAATGCGGTGAGTCTGTTCTCAAAATCAACCTCGACTACGAGCCTAAGGAAATCTGCTGCCGCGGTCACTTGCCTATCGTGCGCAACGTGAGCCTCGACAACGTAACTTGTGAGAAGAGCAAATATGGCGTGCAAGTTATCGCCCTCGACACCTGTGTTAACGTCTATGACATTGACGTCAGAAACTGCCGCTTTAACGGCGTTGAAGCCGGCAATTCTATCACCGGCAAGACTCGCAACATCACTTATGAGAACTATTATCTCAACGGCGGTCTGTGCTTGACCGAAATGCCTTACAGCACTTACAGCCAATGGATGACCGATTCTGAAATCAAACGCGTTCCGAAGTCTTTCATGCTCGACTTCTCTAACAAGCCCAAATGGAGCTATGTTATGGGCATCGAGCTCGAAGCCATGCTTGACACTTATCTCAAACACGGCGGCGAGCACATCAAGGACTACTGCACGATGTACACCGACACGATGATTAACGAGAAAGGCGAAATCAAGACTTACAAACTTGAGGACTACAATCTCGACCAAATACGCACCGGTCACTTCGTGGCTCGCATGTATCAACTTTATCCTGAGAAGAAAAATCTCAAGGCTCTGAAGACTTTGATGACACAGCTACAGAAGCAACCTCGCACCGCAGAGGGCGTTTATTGGCACAAAGCCATCTATTCTTATCAAGTATGGTTGGACGGTATCTTTATGGGTCTCCCTTACTATTCACTCACTGCCAATATGTTCTTGAACAAGAAGAAAGCCAATGCCATCTATGACGATGCCGTTAACCAAATCAGCAAGACTTATGAGCGCACCTACGATGCAGCGACAGGTCTTAACCGCCATGCGTGGGACGAAACACACGAGATGTTCTGGGCTGACAAGGAGACAGGTTTGTCACAACACTGCTGGGGTCGCGCTCAAGGCTGGTACACCATGGCACTCATCGAGTTGCTTGATGCACTGCCCGAAGATTATGCTCGCCGCGGCGAGGTTATCGACTTGCTTCAGAAAGACCTCGATGCTATCATCAAATGGCAAGATAAGAAGTCAGGCGTATGGTATCAAGTAATGGATTCACCTGAGCGCGAAGGCAACTATTTGGAGTCAACTTGCTCATCAATGTTTGCTTATTCACTGCTCAAAGCATACCGCAAGGGCTATGTCGGCGCTAAATATCGCGATGCAGGCGTTAAGGCTTATAAAGGCATCATCAACAACTTTATCCGCGTGAACGCTGACAGCACCATTTCACTGACCAAGTGCTGCGCAGTGGCAGGCCTCGGCCCGGGTCTCAGCGACAAAGTTAAGCAAGCCGCTCCAAAAGTTAAGGAAAATCGCAAGCGCGATGGCTCTTATGAATATTATCTCAGCGAGCCCGTTAGAGACAATGACGCTAAAGGTGTCGGTCCGTTTATCTGGGCTTCGCTCGAAATGGAAGAGTTAGGTTATACAACAGATAACTCTACATCACAAATCAATCGTCAAGCTGTTGTCAGTCGGAATAATCCGACTGTCACAGCAGTCGATTCGCTCTCATCACTGTCACTCGGTAACGGCAATTTTGCCGTTACTGTTGATGTGACAGGATTGCAGAGTTACATCAACGATTACAAAAACGGTGTGCCACTCACAACAATGTCAGATTGGGGGTGGCACTCCTTTTTTAATAAGGATAATCTGACACCCGAAGATACGCAAGGCACTTTTGACCTCGGACACGGTCGCCAAGAGGTCTATGCCATGGAATACAAACAAGGCGGACGCAACACCGATGCGACAAACTATTTCAGAGTAAATCCTCACCGTCTGAACCTCGGCACTATCGGCTTGGAATTAAAGCACAAAGATGGCAGCCCTATCAAGAGCAACGAGTTAAGCAACATCAATCAGCAACTTGACCTATGGTCAGGCACGATACATTCAAAATTCACGGCAGCTGACACCCCGGTTGAGGTTTTCACCGCGTGTTCGGCTGACCGAGATTGTATGTTTGCAAAAATCAACTCAAATTTGCTTGCGAATCGGGTAGCCCAAGTAGCTATCCGATTTTCTTATCCTACAGGCTTACATTCAGACGATGCCAACGACTTCAGCAAGCCTGAGCTACACAAATCCACAATTATCGCACAAACAGCCAACTATGCTGTCATCGAGCGCGAGCTTGACGCAACCAAATATTATGTCACCATCTCATGGGAGGGACAAGCTGAATTTAAACAGGTTGACACACACTATTTCACTCTCAGCGGCAGCGACAAGTTGCTGTCATTCTCTGCTGAGTATTCAGAGCAGCCTTTGGCACACATCAGTCAATACACTTATGACCAATCTATAAAACCCGTAACGAAATACAGAGCGCAGTTCTGGAACAGCGGTGCTATCGCTGACTTCTCACAATGCACCGATCCTCGCGCTTCTGAGCTTGAACGCCGTGTCATCCTTTCACAATATCTCACGGCAATAAACTGTGCCAACAGCAGCCCCGCACAAGAGACAGGTTTGACTTATAACTCATGGTTTGGACGTCCTCACCTCGAAATGACATGGTGGCACACCATAGACTTCGCTCTGTGGAATCGCCCTACAGTTCTCGCTAATATCCTTGACTGGTATAATCGTGTGGCTTATCCTTTGGCTAAAGGCATCGCCG
This sequence comes from uncultured Bacteroides sp., assembly GCA_964469875.1. GTDB lineage: Bacteria > Bacteroidota > Bacteroidia > Bacteroidales > Muribaculaceae > CAG-873. The sequence continues at coordinate 3,740 of CAYYAA010000017.1, read as the reverse complement.
CGCGTCAGAATTTTAAAGGCGCACGTTGGATGAAAATGACCGACCCCACAGGCGGCGAAGCGCCGTCAAACACCGGCTCGTTCCTTATCTGGCAGCAGCCTCACTATATCTATATGGCTGAAGAAATGTATCGCGCTTATCCCACAGAGGAGACCTTGGCGAAGTACGGCGAACAAGTTGAGGCTACCGCTGAGTTTATGGCTGACTATGCCTTGAGCTGCGCAAAGGGTGACAACAAGATTAAGCTCTTTGGCAACACCGCCATGCAGGAGTCTATGGCTAAAGACTTCTCATATAATCATCCTTTTGAACAAGCATATTGGTATTATGGCTTAAAGACAGCGCAGCAATGGCGCACACGTCGCGGCTTGGAGCGCAATGCCGAGTGGGACAAAATCATCGACCGCATCGCACCGCTCGCGCTCAGTGACAGCATATATTCATCAGGCGAAGCGCGTTTTGCATTTGACGAAAATGCACGTAGCGCAAAGTTTGACCCTTATATCTCAGCGGCAAGTGAAGGCATAAAGCGCATTTCAGCCGAGGACTTCGCGCTGAAGTCACGCAGCGACCACCCCGCCGTGTTAGGCGCTTGCGGTATGCTGCCACACTCTCCACTCTATGACGAGGCAACCATGCGCCGCACGCTCAATTGGGTGATGAACAATTGGAATTGGGCAACGACATGGGGCTGGGATTATGGCATGATAGCCATGTGTGCCGCACGTCTCGGCGAGGCTGACACCGCTGTCGATGCGCTGCTGATTGATAAAGGCAAGAACACCTATCTCGTCAGCGGTCACAACTTCCAAGAGCCCAAGCGACTGCGCCTCTACCTCCCCGGCAACGGCAGCTTGCTGACTGCGGTGGCAATGATGTGTGCCGGATGGGACGGCTGTGACAAGGTGCTTAACCCCGGCTTCCCCGACAATGGCGAGTGGAACGTGCGCTGGGAGGGTTTTCAACGTATGCAATAAATGCCGATTTTAACCGTTACAATACTAATAACTACTTAATCATCTAACCAAAAACTATCTGACATGAACTCAAAAATCATTTTGTGTGCATCGTTAATTTTCGCTACATCAGCCGACTTGTTTGCTGCTAAAAAAGAGACCTTTCCCGATGGCACTCCCATCTCTGAATGGTTCAAAAAAACAGAGGTAACAAACATCGACAAGCTCGGCAAGAAATATATCATAACCGACTATGGCGTGACAGCGCAAGACAGCACGCTCATTCAGACAGCGGCAATACAAGCCGTGATTGACAAGGCTGCCGACAACGGTGGCGGCGTTATTGTCATTCCACAAGGCACGTTCCTCTCAGGCTCTCTCTTCTTTAAGCCCGGCACTCACCTCTATGTCGCTGAAGGCGGCAAACTCAAAGGCAGCGACGCTATCACAAACTATAAGATTGTGGAGACACGTCTCGAAGGTCAAACGCTCAACTATTTTGCCGCATTGGTCAACGCCGACCATGCAAACGGCTTCACCATCACCGGTCCCGGCACTATCGACGGCAACGGCGAGCGCTTCTGGGATGAATTCTGGTTGCGTCGCAAGGTCAACCCCAAGTGCACCAATCTCGAAGCCCTGCGCCCGCGACTTATTTACATCTCTAACAGTGACAGCGTGACCGTCAGCAATGTCAAGATGATTAACTCCGGTTTCTGGACTAATCACCTCTACCGCTGCAACAATATCAAATATATCGACTGCTATATCTATGCTCGCACCGATGGCTATCCAAAAGGCCCGAGCACTGATGCCTTAGACCTCGATGCCTGCAACGATGTCTTGGTCAAAGGGTGCTATATGAATGTCAACGATGATGCCGTGTGTCTCAAAGGCGGCAAGGGCACGTTTGTAGACCTTGACCCCAAGAACGGCGGCAATCAACGCATCATCGTTGAGGACTGCTCATTTGGCAAGAGCAATGCCGGTATCACCTTCGGCAGCGAAGCGTGGGACTGCAACAATGTCATAATGCGCAATTGCACGTTCAAAAAGACACATCACATCGTGCTGTTCAAGATGCGTCCCGACACTCCGCAAAGCTACCGCAATGTTGTCGTTGACGGCATAAAGGGCACAGTCCGAACAGGCGTTGAGGTGTCACCGTGGACACAATTTTTCAATCCACAACAGCGCGATGATATGCCCCGCTCAGGCGTGACTAATGTCACCGTCAAGAATGTTGAGGTCACTTGCGATCGCTCATTCTATGCCGTCAAAGATGCCGACTACTACGACCTTAACGGCTTCACTTTCGAGAATATTTCAGCCACTGACGAGGCAGGTGCCTTCGATACGTCATACATCGAGAATTGCTCTGTCAAGAACGTGACTATCAACAAACGATAATAACATAACCAAAAATCTATGAATAAAAAACTTTCTCCTGTCTGCGCATGCCTCGTAATGTCATGTGTAGCATTATCAGCAAATGCACTGACTCTCGATGTCAGCGTTGCCAACAAATCCAAATCAGGCAAGACCGACTCGCCAATTGTTCTTAACTTATCAGACTACAACCAACAAACCAAGTCGGCACGTGTGACACTTAATGGCAAGGAGATACCCTGCCAGCTCGATGACCTCAACGGTGACGGTCGATATGACGAGCTCGTGTTCTTGACCGACATTAAAGGCAAAGAGACACAACACTTCAGCGTGGAGTTGCTGACCGAAGGCGCGCCGCTTCAATATGACGCACGTGTGTTCTCAACAATCATGCTTAACGACAAAGGTCAGAAGCATCCCGTTGTGAACGCTGTCACCGCTCCCGGCACTACCAATATGTACAACGCCGTATATATGCACGGTGCTGTTTTTGAATCAGAATTGACAGCTTATCGCGTCTATTTTGATGCACGTCAAAACATCGACCTCTATGGCAAGGTTAAACGTCAACTCGAGCTTGACCATACACACTTCTATTCTAATCAAAAGCTGATGGATGAGGGCTATGGCAGTGACGTTCTGTGGGTAGGTACAAGTGTCGGCTGCGGCACTCTGAAACTCTGGGACGGCAAGACACCATGCAACTATGACAGCGTGGCAACTCGCTCACAACGTGTCATTACAGCAGGTCCGCTCCGCGCCATCATCGAGCTCTCTGACAACGGCATTGCGCTCCCCGGTGCTGAAAATCTTTCAATCACACAACGCTACACCATCTATGCCGGACACCGCGACTTTGAGGCAACAGCGACTTTTGACCGCGCACTCGGCGACACTCGCCTCTGCGTAGGTGTGCAGAAAGTAGGCTCTAACCCCTCAGGCAATGTTGACGGCAAGTCAGGCTTGGCTGTATCTTGGGGCAGAGAGTTCCCTGACAAGAATCACACTGACCAATATCCTGAGGAGACTATCGGCTTGGGACTTTACGTGCCGACAGCTCAAGTTGACAATGCGATGATTGACGATGTGAACTATCTGTTCACCGTTGGCAAAAACGACACTACCTCACTTCACTACTACGTAACATTCTGCGCTGACAAAGAGTTAGACGGCTATCACAGCTATGACGAGTGGTCAAAGTCACTCACAAGCTGGAAGGATGACATCGACACTCCGCTAAGCGTTTCTGTTAAGACTAAATGAAAATAACGAGCATATTGGCAGTGGCAGTCCTTATGGGCGCTCCGATAGCGTCAGCACGCACTGTCACATGGCAAGCCGAGACATTAGAGACAAAGCCGTGGTCACGCTGGTGGTGGCCCGGCAATGCTGTCT